>CAJASG010000295.1 GCA_903944555.1 uncultured beta proteobacterium | reverse complement strand
TATTCCCGTACTACTCCATCGACATGGATGTGTTGTCCGGCAGCGTCGACGGGCAGAAATTTTCCGCCGCCACCCCAACGTCGAAGGCCCGGTACTCACGCAAATACTTTGGCAAGGACCGCGGCGTGGTGGCATACACGCTGCTGGCCAACCACGTGGCGTTGCAGACGCAGATGCTGGGCGCCAACCAGCATGAGAGCTACTGGGTGTTTGACATCTGCTACAACAACACCTCCGACATCGTGCCGACCACCATCACCGGCGACATGCACAGCATCAACATGGCCAACTTTGCAATCCTGCACTGGTTTGGCATGAACTTGGCCCCGCGTTTCAGCAATTTGCATGCGCAGCTGAAACACCTCTACGGCGGCGCTGGCGAGGAGGAGTACGCCAACTTCCTTATTCAGCCCGTGGGCCAAATTGACCGGAACTTGATCACCTCTGAGAAGGCCAACATGGATCAGATCGCTGCTACGCTGGGGCTCAAGGAGATGAGCCAAAGCGTGTTGATGCGCAAAATATGCACACTTTCCGGCCATCACCGCACGCGCAAGGCCATCTTTGAATATGACAAACTGGTGCGTACCATTTACACGCTACGCTACCTGCGAGATCCACAATTGCAGCGTGACGTCCACCGCTCGGAAAACCGCATCGAGTCCTACCACCAGCTACGCTCCACCATCGCCCAGGTGAACGGCAAGAAGGAGCTGACCGGGCGCACGGACTTGGACGTGGCGGTCAGCAACCACTGCGGCCGCCTGATCGCAAACATCGTGATCGCCTACAACTCCATGCTGTTGTCGGAGCTGCTGAGCCGGACTCTGACAGCGGGCAATGAGAAAGCGCTGGAATTGCTCAGGCGCATTTCACCGGCGGCGTGGCAGCACCTGCATTTCCTGGGGCATTACGCCTTCCGTGACAAGGGTAAACCGATTGACTTGGAAGCCATCCTGGAGGGGGTTGTTTTGACGCCATAAGTTTTCGCGGCGTTGGGCTTAGAACCCCGATATCACGGCGGAGATCAAGACCGGGCAGCGGAGGATTATTGAGTTTTTGCTGAGTCCGGTGCAACGGGCGGGTAGTGAGAGTTTGCGGGAGAGATGAGGGACAACATGAAAACAAAAAACCAAAATAGCTTGCGCATGGATATTGCGCGAAGGCATTTGAAATGATCCTAACGCCCAGCGACCTGCAAAGCTGGACGCGTGCCCTCACCAGTCAGCCCCGCCATCACGACGGCCTCATGGCCTGGGTCACTGGTCCTCTGCGCGAGTTCTTTCCGTTCCAACGCGTGCTGCTGGCCCATGGCGCCCAAGTGGCGGGCCAGATTCAAATTACCCATTGGCTGGCGAACGGCCACGATGCGCGTTACTTGCAGCAAATGGACGCTACCTTCGACCTGGCCAATCGCGGTGCATTGCATTGGTGGCTGACCCAGCGGCAACCATTCTGTATCGACACGGCCTGGCCGTCGCCCTTCACCACGCAGTTTGAGTTGGATGAAATCCGCGACTTTGAACTGGGCCGCGTGGCCGGTCACGGCATCCTCAATGCCACCGCCAGCGCCGGCACCTATTTCAGCTTTGCCGGTATACCCAAGCAGCTTTCCGATTGGCACCTCGATGCGCTGACATTGATTGCGCCGGTGTTGAACGATTTGTTCTTGTCTTATGTCGCCGCACAGCAAAAGGACCTGACCCAACTGCTGGCGGCACTGACCAAGCGGCAAACCGATATCGTGCGGCTGGTGGTCAATGGACTGGACGACAAATCAGTTGCCTGTGAACTGGCCATCGCCGAGAAAACGGTTCGCAACCACTTGAGCACGATTTACAGCCATCTCGGGGTGTACAAAAGAGCGCAACTGGTCGCATTGCTGCGCTGAAACCGTATGCCACAAACGATACCCGGGACATTTGTCCTATTTACCAACCGCCACCCAGCCCCTAGCATCCGTCCATGAAAAAGCCCGCTGCTCCCATGTCCCAGCCCAAAGCCTTCGCGCTGCTGTCGGTTCTATTCTTATGTCTTTGCTGTACGACCTTGCATGCCGCCGAATATGGCCAATACGACCCCAAGCGCCTGCTGACGCCTAAGGAGCCAGCGGGCACCGGCGCCACCTTGGACCTGGTCTACCTGGATAGCATCATGGCCGACCTGCGCCAACACGCGGGCACCTATCCACCAAGTTTCGACAGTCCTGCCGACATGCAGCGCGCGCAGCATGATGCCGGCTACTTGATCGGCTTGTTCAAAGCCATGTTCTCCTCGGGGGGAGCGCCACCGCCCCACATGCTGTTGCGCATGGCCCTGTTGGGCTCAGCAGCCCATAACCTGGATGCCCGGGGCGGTGCCGACTTCGCGCAAACCTATTTTCAAAAGCTGTTGCAAGCCGACCCCGACCACGCCGCTGGCAACTACCACTACGGCATCTTTCTGGCCAGCACCGGCCGCGCCAAAGACGCTTTGCGCTATTTGCTGAAAGCCAAAGCCAAAGGAATGACGCCTGCGCTGTACGGACTGGGCATGAGCTATCTGCAGTTGGGCGACACCGCCAAGGCGCTGGAGAACTTACTGGCCTACCAGCAGGCAGAGCCCAAAGACAGCACCGTGGCCATGCTGATTGAGGCGATTCGATCCGGAAAAATAGAAACACAAAGAACCAACGCGCAATAGCCATCAACCAAGCTTGAACCAATACACCCCATGATCACCACAAAGAAACAATCTGCACGAGGTCACCGTAACCGGCAGCTTTTGGGCTATAGCCAACCGGTATCCGATCACCGCCCCAACGCGGGTATGCGCCACCGCAACCCGACGGCTGCTACGGCAAGCAAATCTGCTGGCGCATATGACACGGGGGCTGCAGGCCAATTTGGCTTAAGGACGCGGCTTGCCGTGAATGACGGGGTTTGGAGGATGGCAGCATGAGCCAAGAACCTTCACCCCCCATACACAAGACGCCTGATGCAGACCCAGCAACCCAAGCTGCAATGCAAGCCCCACCAGTTTCGGCGCAGTCCACGCCAGGCAAGAACTACTTCGAATTGCGCTTGCGCATTCGCTATTGGTGGCTATGGACCGCACTGGGCCTAACCATCGTCGTCTATCCGATTGCGATTCTCTTCACAGCATTATCGCGGCAGTCTTACGAGGCCAGCGGAGCGCGAGCGCAGTATCAGAAGCAATGGGAGGACACTGGATGTGTTGACATCTTAAAAGCGCAAGCCAACACCAACCAAATGGAAGATTGGGAAGTCAAACGCAATTGGCAACACCAATTTCGACTTGATAGCAGCTACCTCGCGTGGAACGACCAGGCGATTCTGAATGAGCCCTTCTGCCTCGGTGCAAGAATTAGAAAACTGGACCAAAACCTTGGTCCATGGCGTTACGACATCGTCGACTCTAAGACCAAAACAATCCTCATCAGCATCACACCAAAGAAGTAATACATGACTGCCAACTACACCATTAGCGTTAAAGTTGAAGACTCCTTCAAGTCCCCACCCAGCCAGCCACCTGTCACGCTGGGTTTCTACCCTCTGCGGCAAAACATACAAGAGTTTTTGGAGGGTACATCGGCTGGCGTGCAGCGCGAGGTAGTGGATGTGCACTTTTTGAGTGACAACCTTAACACCTGGCAACTCGATATAGATAGAAAACAGCCCCCGGCCGCCGTGCATATTGCACAAGTAGCTACTAAATATGTAGCAGTTGCAGCCAATCAGAGTTGGAGGATTACTGCATGAACGACGAGCTGCAACCTCTGGAGAAAAGCATCATGAACACCCCCATCCAAGAAAAGCGTCCCCGACGCGGACGATGGGTTTTATGGCTACTGGCCGCCATGCTGATCCTGTTCGGCGGATTTCTCGCGCTCATGGCCTACGTCTCAGGCGCAGGCGCGCAAGGCTTCATGCCACCGCAAATGGCTGCGGCCTACCATACCCCCAAGGACTTGGTGGGCGACCTGGGTGGCATGCCGGTGCGTATTGACCGGCACATCGTGCGTTTGGTGGAGTACGACGGCGACCCGGGCTGGGGAGAAAAGCGTCAAGGCCCGCCGACCGAGCGCACCCACGCCTCGCGCCTGGCCAGCTTTGGCTTTTACGTGCGCTACCCCGATATGCGTTCACTCGATGAGCCCGAGATGCGCTCCGACTTTGAGCGATACCACCCCACCACAGCAAGCACGGAATATGGGCTCAAGGAGAAAAATCCTTGGCTTAGGGGAGGCATTCAGTCTGGCTCAAGCTATCCAGGGCATGGTTTCTTAGATCGGGAGTTTTGGGGTACGGAACGAACACCAGTTCGTCAAGGGTATGTGCCCGAACCTTCGCCCGTTAAAGTGCTGGAGCTGTACATCGCCAGTGGCGCCAATGCGCACACCGGAGAACCCTGGCGCTACCAAGCTGGGAACAATGACACCTATGTCCACCGCGACCCACAAGGCAAAGTCACAACCATCATCCGCTGTGGCTACCTCCGAGGCACGCCGCGTCCCACTTGGTGCGAGCAAACGTGGAGCATGGAAAGACATGGCCTTGGCATGGTGGTCAATGTCATGTACCGCCACGGCTTGCTGCCCCAATGGCAAGACATCCAGACCAAGGTCAGCCAGTTCATCCTGAACTTCAAAGATCCTACCGTCACCCACACATCACAGCCTGCTGGCACACAGCGGTAAATCCCATCAATAAAACTGCCGGTTACTGTGCCTTCAAATTTCTGACCTGGATAATTAAGCGATTGAGCTGTCAGACCATCACCATAAGAATTAACCTGAGCCCTTACCCTTAGCCACGAGAGGTTCATTATATCAGGTATTTTTTTACTGGCTT
>CAJASG010000294.1 GCA_903944555.1 uncultured beta proteobacterium | reverse complement strand
GGTGGGCTTTTGAAACTTGCGGCCAATGCCCAGCTGTGCAATCTCGGGCTCGGTGTAGCGCAGTAAGTCAATGGTGCTGCCAAAGAACACGGTGCCCGAGTCCGGCCGCGTCTTGCCGGTGATGATGTCCATCATGGTGGTCTTGCCTGCACCATTGGGGCCGATGATGCAACGCAGCTCGCCCGGAGCAATGTCTAGCGACAGGTTATTGATGGCCTTGAAACCATCAAAGCTCACGTTCACATCTTCCAGGTACAAAATACGACCATGGGTTACGTCGACCTCACGATCATTAACCACACGACCAATACCGGCCGAACGGCCACCCGATTCGGTTTGTCCAGCCTTCGCAGCCATCGCGGCGCTGCGTGCTTCCAGGCGCTGCGCGCCTTGCTCCATCAAGTCTGGTGTCATTTCAAAACTCCCTTTACCCGGGCGTTCAATTTCTTGACCAGCCCCACCACGCCGTCCGGCAGAAACAAGGTCACCCCAATGAACAGTGCACCCAAGAAGTACAACCAGAATTCGGGGTAGGTCACGGTGAGCCAACTCTTGGCACCGTTGACAATGAAAGCGCCGACGATCGGACCAATCAAGGTAGCACGCCCACCCACTGCAACCCAAATCGCGATCTCGATGGAATTAGCCGGGCTCATTTCACTGGGATTGATGATGCCCACCTGCGGCACGTACAAGGCCCCCGCCACACCACACATCATGGCCGAAATAGTCCAGATGGTGAGTTTGAAGCCAATGGGGTTGTAGCCGGAGAACATGACCCGTGTTTCCGCATCGCGCACGGCTTGCAGCACGCGGCCAAACTTACTTCCCACCAGCCAGCGCGCCATCAACAGGAAACCCAACAAGGTCAAGGCCGTCAAAACAAACAGCACCATACGCATGCTGGGTGTAGCAATGGGGATGTTCAGGAGGCGCTTGAAATCGGTAAAGCCGTTGTTACCGCCAAACCCAGTCTCATTGCGGAAGAACAGCAGCATGGCAGCAAAGGTCATGGCCTGGGTGATGATGGAAAAATAGACGCCTTTAATGCGCGATCGAAACGCAAAGTAACCAAACACAAACGCCACCAGCCCTGGCACCGCCACCACCAAAAACAGGGTGGCAATGAAGCTGTCACTGAACGTCCAATGCCAAGGCAGCGTCTTCCAGTCCAGGAACACCATGAAGTCCGGCAGGTTGCTTTTGTAGTTGCCATCCACGCCAATCTGGCGCATCAGGTACATGCCCATGGCGTAACCGCCGAGCGCAAAAAACAAACCGTGGCCCAGACTCAAAATGCCGGTGTAGCCCCAAATCAAATCCATGGCCAGCGCGCAGATGGCAAAACACATGATCTTGCCCACCAGCGCCACGGCAAAGTCGCTCATATGGAACATGCTGCCCGCGGGCACCGCCAGGTTGAGCACCGGCACCAGCGCACACAGCACCGCAACCGTTGCCAACCATGCGCTCCAGCCACCACGGGTGAGCAATGGGCCTTTGGGGGGAATAGTGAATGTGCTCATGACTCTGCGCTCCGACCCTTCATGGCGAAGATGCCTTGGGGTCGTTTTTGAATAAAGACAATGATGAACAACAGCACCGCAATCTTGGCCAGCACAGCGCCGGTCCAGCCTTCCAGGAACTTACTCAAAACGCCCAGCCCCAGGGCGGCGTACACAGTGCCAGCCAGCTGGCCCACGCCACCCAACACCACCACCAAAAATGAGTCCACGATGTAGCCCTGCCCCAAGTCTGGCCCCACATTGCCCACTTGGCTGAGCGCACAGCCCGCCAGACCTGCAATGCCGGAGCCCAGCGCAAAGGCGTAGGTATCGATACGTGCAGTGTTCACCCCCATGCAAGCCGCGATCGGGCGGTTTTGCGTGACGCCGCGCACAAACAGGCCGAGTCGGGTTTTCTCAATCAAAAACCACACACCAACCAGCACGGCAATGGCAAAGCCCACAATCACCAGACGGTTGTAGGGGAGCGAGAGGTTGCCCATCAGTTGCACGCCACCACTCATCCAGCTCGGGTTTTCTACGCCCACGTTTTGCGCGCCAAATAACGTGCGCACCAGCTGCATCAGCATCAGGCTGATGCCCCAGGTGGCCAGCAAAGTCTCCAATGGGCGGCCATACAAAAAGCGGATCACGCTGCGCTCCAGCGCCGCACCCACCAAGGCTGACGTCATACATGCCACCGGAACCGACGCCAGCAAATACCAGTCAAACGCGCCGGGCAAGTATTTTTGAAACAAACCCTGCACCACATAGGTGGCGTAGGCGCCAATCATCATCAGCTCACCGTGGGCCATGTTGATCACGCCCATCAGCCCGTAGGTAATTGCCAAACCCAGCGCCACCAGCAACAGGATGGATCCCAGACTGATACCGCTGAAAATCGCGCCCAGCCGGTCGCCCCAGGCCAAGCGGGACTCCACCGCGCTTAGGCTCATCTGCAGCGCACTTTTCACC
>CAJASG010000293.1 GCA_903944555.1 uncultured beta proteobacterium | reverse complement strand
CAAACGGGTGTCTGCTGTCGCCCCATCGAGTCTGGCGATGCCGGTAATAACCGCACCTGCGTGGCTACCCTCTGCTGGGAGAACTTGGTCCCATTCCAGACGCACGATTTCACGCACATCTTCCACGGCAAAGGCCTGGATCGTTCGCCCAAACTCTGTCACCATCAAAATATTCAGCCCCTTCTTAGGCTCACATCCGACGACCGCAGGCAGGTTGATCACCGGAATGATCTGCCCGCGGATATTGGCTACCCCCATCAGGTGTTCATGGGCATTGGCAAGTTCGGTAATGGCAGGCATCACCAACACTTCCCGCACCTTGAACACGTTGATGCCAAACAACTCCCGCTGGCCACTGCCAGGCGCTTCGCCCAAGCGAAACAGCAGCAACTCAAACTTGTTGTTACCGGCCAGTTTGGTTCGTTCGTCAATTTCTTGTTGCGCGGTTCTCATGGATTGGATCTCTGGCTACTGACAATTAATAGGGCTTGAAGTTGGGGCTTCCACCGCGCACCGGTGCAGCCCTCAACGAAGTGCTTAGACGCGGCGCGCCCCTCGGTGCAGCACCCCGACGCTCTGAGTCACGCATTTCATGGCGTCCGAGCACGGCGGGAGCGCCGCCCCCAATATTGAAAAATGCAATAGATTGCTGCAGCTGTTCTGCTTGTCCAGACAGCTCTTCACTGGTGGCCGCTAACTCTTCCGAAGCCGATGCGTTTTGTTGCGTGGCCTTGCTGAGTTGCCCCATGGCGCCACCAATCTGCACCACGGACTCGCTTTGTTCCGCACTGGCCGCCGCAATTTCCTGCACCAGTTCGGAAGTTTTTTGGATGCTGGGGACAATTGCGTCCAGCAGCCGCCCCGCACGCTCAGCGGTGTGCACACTGTTGCCTGCCAACTCGCCAATTTCTTTTGCGGCCAGCTGACTTCGTTCCGCCAGCTTGCGCACCTCCGCAGCCACGACGGCAAAACCCTTGCCATGCTCGCCCGCGCGTGCAGCTTCAATGGCGGCATTCAAAGCCAATAAGTTGGTCTGGTAGGCAATGTCGTCCACGATGCCAATTTTGGCGGCAATCTGTTTCATGGCCACTACGGTTTGACCCACAGCACTGCCGCCGTCCACCGCCTCTTTGGATGTTTTGGCGGCCATGCCATCCGTCACTTTGGCGTTGTCGCTGTTTTGGCTAATCGAAGCAGACATGACGTCAATGGACTCGGTGGTCTCTTCGACGCTGGCCGCTTGTTCGCTCGCGGCTTGCGAGAGGGACTGCGCCGTGGCGCTCACCTGATTGGCCGCCCCAGTCAAAGCATCGGCTGCAGCTCGCACCTCCCCCATAACGCGTGACAGGTTCTCGGCCGTGGAATTGGCGCTGTCTTTGACCTTGCCAAACAGGCCCGCGTAGTTGCGCTCAATACGCTTGGTCAGGTCACCTTCGGCAAAGGCGGCGAGTACTTCGGCGACATCGGTCAGACCTTGCTCGCTGGTATCCAACAACTGGTTCATACCAGCCCCCAGGTTCATGAAGAAGCCTGTCTTTCCATCGGTGCTCAGGCGCCCACTGAAATCTCCGCTGGCGGCAGCCTGTACGAGGTCCGCAACCTCCTTCTCGGTCGCTACCTCTTGGGTGCGGTCGGCCCACTCCACCACCGTGCCCATGCGCACGCCATCGGCGTCAAAGATGGGACTCGCATTCAAGCTGAAATGCAGACTGCCAACTGGAATCTGGGTACGGTAGGTTTCGCGCAAACCTGACAGCAGGCCCCGTTGGTGGGCGGGATTTTTGTGGAACACATCGATGTTTTGTCCCAAAAGCTTGCGCGCCTCGAATAGCGGAAGTGCCTTACGCAATTCCGCTTCGTTGCGCTGCATCATCGCCGTGACGGTCTCATTCATGTAAATTATTTCATTGCCTGCATTGGCAATCATTACGTTAGTGCTGCACTTATCCAGCGCATTGCGGATGCGCAGATTTTCGTTGGCTATGCGTTGTTCACGCTCCTGCGTGACCAGTTTCGCAGCCGCTGCACTCTCCTCCTCCAAAGCTTTTTGCTTCATGGTCTGTAATGAACCATTGGTCCTCTGGAGCGACTCCTGAAAGCTGCCACGCAATCCACCGGCCTGTGCCATCCGGTGGTACTGACCATGGCTTGCGGATTCCAGCGCCGTTGCCTGTTCGCGAAAGCAGGCTTCCAACTGGTCCAGCATGTCGTTCATATCCCAGCACAACGCGTGAAACTGACCGGACGGAGGGATGTTGGTAATTCTCCGCGCGAAATTGCCATGCGCCACGTCCTGCGCCATCGCCTGCATATCCAACAGATAGCGCGCGTTGTGCTGGTTGCTGCGTGTCCACAGGAGCAGGCAAAACATGGCGGGCACCAGAGATGCAAGTGGCAGCCAACTCCAGCCCCCCACCCACCACTGCAGCGCCGTACCCACTAGCAGCAAAACAGCCAGAATGAATGAATATTTTGAAGACTCAGATGGAGAGGATGAATTTTTCATAGCTGACTCCCTTCTGGTTTAAAACGCTGGTTAACAAGGCAATGGAGGCAGCACAGGCATCTCTGGGTCCCGCGCGGCGCTCTTCATCGAGCATCAATTTGTATACATCAGACAACGCGGATACCGCACCCCGGCCCGGTTTCCGTCGCACCGAAAAGTACCCTTCGACGGCGCCCTGCGCGGTGAGGTTGGGCGTGACGTTGGCCATCACCCAGTAAAAGCTTCCATCCTTCGACATGTTCTTGACATAGGCAAAACACTCCTTCTTTGCTTCCAGGGTGTCCCACAAAAACTTAAACACGCCGCGTGGCATATCTGGATGGCGAACGATGTTGTGTTGCGCACCCAGCAACTCGTGCTCATCAAAGCCTGAATACTCAATGAATATCCGGTTGCAGTAGGTAATACGCCCTTTAAGGTCGGTTTTGGAGATGATGAAATCATCATCCCGCATGAGCCGCTCCTGCTGGGTTGGTGCTTGTTTATTTTTCATACTTCACCTGTATCAATACGGTTTGAAGTTGCCGCCACCGCGCACCGCAGCCATGACCAAGGGCGCTCCCAAGCGCGGGCCCGCACCACGTCGATCCTTGCTGGACGGCAGTGGGTGGCGGCTGCGCACCGTTGGCGCATCGTCGCCAATGTTGAAGAACGCAATGCTTTGCTGCAACTGCTCGGCTTGGCCCGACAGCTCTTCGCTGGTGGCCGCCAGCTCTTCCGAGGCCGAGGCATTTTGTTGCGTGGCCTTGCTGAGTTGGCCCATGGCTCCACCAATTTGCAACACCGATTCGCTTTGCTCGGCGCTGGCCGCCGCAATCTCTTGCACCAGCTCAGAGGTCTTTTGAATGCTGGGCACAATTTCGTCCAGCAACTTGCCCGCACGCTCCGCGGTCGATACGCTGTTGATGGCGAGGTCGCCAATCTCCTTGGCAGCCTCCTGGCTGCGCTCGGCCAACTTGCGCACTTCAGCCGCCACTACCGCAAAGCCCTTGCCATGTTCGCCCGCGCGTGCCGCTTCAATCGCTGCATTCAAAGCCAAGAGGTTGGTTTGGTACGCGATGTCGTCCACGATGCCGATCTTGGCGGCGATCTGCTTCATCGCAATCACCGTTTGACTGACCGCCCCACCACCATCCACAGCTTCTTTAGAGGTCTTGGTCGCCATTCCATCCGTGACACGTGCGTTGTCGCTGTTGTGGCTGATGCTGACTGACATAGAGTCAATGCTTGCGCTGGTCTGCGACACGGAGGCCGCTTGCTCGCTTGCCGCTTGGGATAAGGACTGTGCGGTGGCGCTAACCTGGTTGGCAGCACCGGTAAGGGCATCGGCGGCATCGCGCACCTCACCCATGACACGGGCAAGATTCTCGGCGGTGGAATTGGCGCTTTGCTTGACCCTCCCGAACAAGCCTGCATAGTCGCGCTCAATACGTTTGGTTAAATCCCCTTCGGCAAAGGCACCGAGTACATCGGCCACGTCCGAGAGGCCCTGCTCGCTTGTCTCCATCAGTTGGTTCATACCGGCGGACAAGGTCGCTAAAAAGCCTGTCTTTCCGTCCGGTTTTAGCCGCTCACTGAAATCACCACGGGATGCAGCCTCAACCACCGCCGCAATTTCCCGCTCTACCGCAACTTCTGCGGTTCGATCCGCCCACTCCACGACCGAGCCAAGGCGATTGCCCTGCGCGTCCAAAATTGGGTTGGCAATCAGCCCAAAATGCAGGGAGCCCACCTGAATCTGGGTTCTATAAGTGGTCTTGAGCGCCGCCAATAAGCCACGCTGGTGGGCAGGATTTTTGTGAAACACATCAATGTTTTGACCGAGCAATTTGCGCGCGTCAAACTGGGGGAGCGTCTTGCGCAACTCGGATTCGTTGCGTTGCATCATCGCCGTGACCGTCTCGTTCATATACAAGATGTCAAGATTGGTGTCGGCAATCATGACATTGGTGGTGCATTTGTCCAAGGCATTGCGAATTCGCAAATTCGTGCGCGCCGCTTGCCCAGCCTCTTGCAATGTGCGTTGGACTTTGTCCATCGTTTCACTGATGCGGGCTTTTTGGCCGGGCAGCCGATCCATGGTCGCATCGAACTTGCCCTCTGAGTATTCAGTCACCAAGTCCACGATCTTCATCTTGACTGCAATATGGGATTGCACCAGATGGTTGATCGACTGCCCCATGGAGCGGTACGTGCCCTGGAGCAGGTCTACCGGCATGACATGGTCAATCATGCCAGCGTCGTGCTGACGCGCCATCTCGGCCTGGGCGGCCTCAAACTGCTGCAATGTGGCTTGCATTTTCGCCAGCGGGCTGAGCAGTTGTCCGATTTCGCTGGCATCTGCCTCGATATGGGTGTCCAGCTGCCCAGAGGCCACCAAGTTGGCAACCCCCAAGGCTCTCGCCAGCGGCTGTGTGATGCTAGTGGTCACAAAATAGGCCACAAAGACCGCGAGCAGCACCGCTACGGCCACAATCACCATGGCAGTTTGGGAGATTTGATCCGCCTTGGCCTCGGACGCACTTAAGTCCGATTTCATCTGATCCACCTGGGATTTGACAAACGGCTCCAAGGCTTTTTG
>CAJASG010000292.1 GCA_903944555.1 uncultured beta proteobacterium | reverse complement strand
TGGAGGAAGTGTGGCCTGCTGAGCTGATTGAGAAGGCGCCAGAGCTCAAGGGCAAGACCCTGTATGACGTGTTGTACGCTAACGGCCAGGTGAATAAATTCCCTGTGACCGAGATCCAGAAAGGGTTTGACAACGACGAATCCAAAGAACTCGGTTTCTACCTGCAAAAAGGTTTGTTCGAAGAGTACGCAGAGTTTGGACGCGGCCATGCACACGACCTGGCTCCGTTCGACACTTATCACAAAACGCGCGGTTTGCGCTGGCCTGTGGTGGAGAACAAGGAAACCCTGTGGCGCTTCCGCGAGGGCTTCGATCCCTACGTGAAGAAAGGCGAGGGCGTCAAGTTCTACGGCAAGCCCGATGGAAAGGCATGGATCTTTGCCTTGCCCTACCAGCCAGCGGCAGAACAGCCCGATGCCGAGTACGACCTGTGGTTCTCCTCAGGGCGCGTGCTGGAACATTGGCACACCGGCTCCATGACACGGCGCGTGCCGGAGTTGTACCGCGCCATGCCGGATGCCTGGTTGTACATGAACCCCGAGGACGCCAAGAAGCGTGGCTTGCAACGCGGCGACACCGTCAAAGTGTCCACCCGCCGTGGTGAGGTCAGTACCAAAGTCGAAACACGTGGTCGCAACAAGATGCCCGCCGGTGTTGTCTTCATGCCTTTCTTTGACGAGCACCGCTTGGTGAACAAGCTGACGCTGGATGCTACCTGCCCGATCTCGAAAGAGACCGATTTCAAGAAATGTGCCTGCAAGGTCGTTAAGGTCTGATGAAAACGCCTGACCCAGTCAAGGCCGAAGCCCGCCGCCAGTTCATCTTCGATTCTGCGAAGATGGTCTGTGGCGTCGGTGCTATCGGCTTGGGGCTGGGTCTGTACAGCAAGCAGGCCAAGGCCCTGCCGGCGGGGGCGATTCGCCCCCCTGGTGCGGGCAGTGAGCAAGACTTTCAGTCCGCCTGTATCCGCTGTGGCTTGTGTGTACGGGACTGCCCTTATGACATTCTGGGGCTCGCTACACCCGGGCAACCGGTAGCCACCGGTACACCGTATTTTGTGGCCCGCACCAAGCCCTGCGAGATGTGTGAAGACATCCCATGTATCAAAGCGTGCCCGACCGGGGCGTTGGACCACAAGCTAACCGACATCACCCAAGCCAAGATGGGATTGGCCGTGTTGGTGGACCACGAGACCTGTCTGAACTTCTTGGGCTTGCGTTGCGACGTGTGCTACCGCGTGTGCCCAGCCATTGATAAAGCCATTACCCTGGAGGTGCAGCACAACGAGCGCACCTCCAAGCACGCTATGTTCTTGCCCACGGTGCATTCCGATAAATGCACCGGCTGCGGAAAGTGCGAGGCATCGTGTGTGCTGGAAGTGGCTGCTATCAAGGTCTACCCCATCAAGCTGGCCAAAGGTGAAATAGGGCAACACTACCAGTTGGGTTGGGATGAGAAACGCAAGGCCGGCAAGTCCCTGGTCGAAGACAAAGGCTTGGTTGACCTTCCCGACCGCATGCCCGACGGCATGCGGCTGCCCGGCCACTCCGACCCCGGTGGTGGCCAGCCGAACTACCAGCCCGCTGAGGGGCCAAGATGAAGCGCAGCACTGACACGATTGGGCACGAGGCGCTTGAGGCCAAGGGGTGGTTGGGCGCGCACCGCTGGTTGCTGCTGCGGCGCACATCCCAGCTGGGTGTGCTGGCACTGTTTATGGTGGGCCCCTGGTTTGGCTGGTGGCTGGTTAAAGGCAACCTGAGCTATAGCCTGACGCTGGGTACGTTGCCACTAACCGACCCGCTGGTGCTGCTGCAATCGGTTTTGACCGGCCACGTCCCCGAGCGCAATGCACTGGTCGGCGTGGTGATTGTGTTGCTGTTTTATGCCCTGGTGGGTGGGCGTGTTTTTTGCGCCTGGGTTTGCCCGGTGAACGTGGTGACCGATGCTGCCAGTGCCCTGCGCCGCAAGCTCGATATTCGGGGTGGTGGCGAGATGCCGCGGCAAACCCGCTATTGGATTTTGGCGCTGATTTTGGTGTTGGCGGCAACTACCGGCAGCATCGTCTGGGAGCTGCTCAACCCCGTGTCCATGCTGCCCCGGGGCCTGATTTTTGGCATGGGGGCGGGCTGGTTACTGATCGCCGCCATCTTTCTCTTCGACCTGTTTGTGATGAAGCGCGGCTGGTGCGGCCACCTGTGTCCGGTGGGTGCGTTCTATGGCCTGCTAGGCAAATGGAGCGTGGTGCGCTTGAGCGCCAGCAAGTGCGATGCGTGCAACAACTGCTTGGACTGTTTTGCTGTGTGCCCTGAGCAGCAGGTTATTCGCATGCCACTCAAGGGTGCGGCCAAAGGCGTCAGCCCCATCATTCTTTCCAGTGATTGCAGCAACTGTGGACGCTGCATCGATGTTTGTTCCAAAGATGTGTTTACCTTCGGCACCCGGTTCACATCGCCTGTTTCTACCTTGTCCGGCACTGACCCCAAGTCGCCGATCTGATTTTTCCGACCTTTTATACGTGGAGACTCCGTTATGAAAACGACCCTCAAAATTACAATGGCTGCAGTCCTGTCCGTAGCGGCATGTTGGAGCGTTGCTCAGCCGGTCAACAGTATGCGCGGCAGCGACGTGACCACCACTGACAATGCGCCGATTGAACAACCGTATCTGGGGAGCAAGCCTGGCGCACAGAAGCTGGTCGTACGCACCTACCAGGGGCAGCCGCCAGTGATTCCACACAAGGTGGACGGGTTTGATGACATCAATTCAACCGACAACGCCTGCCTGGATTGCCACATTAACGACAACTTCAGGGGGCAAAAGATCCCCCGTGCCGGGAAAAGCCATTTTGTCAAGAATGACGACGCCAAGGCCGCACCGGTTTTGGACATGAAGCGCTGGCAGTGCAACTCGTGCCACGTGCCACAAATCGATGCCAAACCTCTCGTGGAAAACATCTTCAAGGGCAACGCCCTAGTAAAAGCCAAATAGCAGCGCCACAGCGCAAGTCGCTGCCCAGCAGGCCTGGGTGGCGCCGTGCGTTCGGGTGCGTTAGGGTGATGTCACAGACTGCTGACGAAGCTTGCGACTTGCGGGCGGATGCGCGGCGGTTTGTGTTTGGTCACCGTGCCGATGTTGACGCAGCACACTGCTTTCTCATCGGGGCGCAGACCAAACAGCGCGTGCATGCGCGGTGACG
Organism: uncultured beta proteobacterium; assembly: GCA_903944555.1. Lineage (GTDB taxonomy): Bacteria > Pseudomonadota > Gammaproteobacteria > Burkholderiales > Burkholderiaceae_C > Allorhodoferax. The sequence goes on along the minus strand of CAJASG010000292.1, from coordinate 1,098 downwards.
TGATGGCCTGACCGCTGGTGAGGCCTGTGCCAAAACCAGCCGCATGGGCTGAAAGCAAGATATTTTGGATGGCGCAGCCAAACGATACCAGCCGCTCCATGTCGTTTACTTCGGCTTGCGTTGCATCGGGGTGTTCGGCTCCACGGCCTGCGGCAGTGTCGGCCGGTGCTTGCCGGTCGGTCAAGCGGGCGATGGCCAGCATTAGAAATGGCGCGCGGTGCGCCTTCTCCCGGGCGTTGCTTATCTGTTCCTGTGTGGCCTCAGGGTCGCGGTCTACCAAGGCCTGTGCAAACACGTCTGCCAAGCGACTACGTTGATCCAGCGGAACAATGACAAAACGCCAGGGCACCAACTGCCCATGGTCGGGCGCGGCGGCGGCGGCGCTCAAAATCACCTGCAACTGCTGCGGCGTCGGCCCGGGCTCGTCCAGGCGCTTGGGCGATACGTTTTGGCGCGTGTGAATCAGGTTTTTAGCAAACTCGGAGCTCTCGCTGGCAAACGGTATGGGCATCGGTTTCATTGAACCGTGAAGTACGGTTGCACTGGCAATCGCACCTCACGGGCATCCATCATTAAGCCGTGCGCTCGAAAATGGCAGCAATACCCTGTCCACCACCAATACACATGGTGACCAGCGCATAGCGCCCGCCAATGCGTTCCAGTTCGTACAGCGCCTTCACAGTAATCAGGGCACCAGTAGCACCGATCGGGTGACCCAGCGAGATACCAGAGCCGTTGGGGTTGACCTTGGCTGGGTCCAGACCCAAATCGCGGCTCACGGCACAGGCTTGGGCAGCGAAAGCCTCATTGGCCTCGATCACGTCCAGATCATTCACGGTAAGTCCGGCCTTTTTGAGTGCCATTTGTGTGGCGGGCACCGGGCCGATACCCATGTACTTGGGGTCCACACCCGCATGGGCGTAGGCCATCAGCCGTGCCATGGGCTTGAGCCCACGTGCTTTGGCAACGCCTGCTTCCATCAAGACCACGGCCGCCGCAGCATCATTGATGCCGGAGGCATTGCCCGCGGTCACGGTGCCGTTTTCTTTCAAAAAGGCGGGCTTGAGCTTGGCCATGTCGGCCATGACGCAGTTCGCG
>CAJASG010000291.1 GCA_903944555.1 uncultured beta proteobacterium | reverse complement strand
TCACTTCATGTTGCTATTGAAATAATAGCTGCCTGCGCACATTCCATAAGGGCTGGAGGCCTAAATCATGCGATTATTACTTGTGGAAGACGATGTGATGGTCGCCAGTGGCATCAAGCTGGGCCTGTCGGATGCAGGCTATGCCGTGGACTGGGTGGGCAGCGCAGAGCGGGCGCTGGAAGTCACCAAATCAGAGGCCTTCGATTTGGCCGTGGTCGACATCGGCCTGCCCCTCATGGATGGCTTGGCTTTGACACAGCGCCTGCGCCAAGGTGGCCACGCCATGCCGGTGCTGATTCTCACCGCGCGCGATGCCTTGCAAGACCGGGTGCAAGGTTTGGACATGGGGGCAGACGACTACATGGTCAAACCCTTCGAGTTGCCCGAGCTACTGGCTCGCCTGCGTGCACTGTTACGCCGCTCGCAGGCCGCGACCTCGGCGACACTGACTTTTGGCTCCCTGGAGCTGGATACCGCGCACCGCCAGGCGTGTATCCGGCCACCGGCCCAAACCATGGCCGACGGCGAATCGGTACTGCCGCCGACCATTCCTATTGAGCTGGGCCCCCGCGAATGGACCGTGATGGAATACCTGCTCCTGCAAGCGCCCAAACCGGCCAACAAAGACAAGCTGCTGCAGGCCTTGACCGGGTGGGACAAGGAAATCACCCCCAATGCCATCGAGGTTTACATCTCCCGCCTGCGCGGCAAGCTGGAGCCGCACGGGATCGCATTGCGTTCCATTCGCGGGTTTGGCTACCGCTTGGAGTTGGTCCCCAGCGCGGGTGACCCGGGTGACGCACCGTGACCTCGGGCTTGCAGCGGCGTTTGCTGCTGCTGATGCTGGGGCCTTTGTTTTCGCTGACCGCGCTCAATACTTGGTTTGACTACCGGTTGGCTGACAACGCGTCCAATCAACAAGACCGCCACCTGCTCGCTTTGGTGCCCATGTTGGCCGATTCGGTGGTCGCCCGTGGCGCCACGGACGGCGCCCCACCCGCGCTTCTGACGGCGCCGCCGGTGGAGGAGTTTTTGAATGAGCGCCCCGGCGCGGCGGCCTTCGCAGTGCTGGGTCTGGATGGCAATGTGTTGGTGGGCGACCCGTGGCTGAGTGGACCGCTTCCCAGCCTGCGCGAACCAGAGCTTTCCAGCGAACAGTACGGGGGCATCAGCTACCGCATCGTCAGCCAGCGGGTAAACACGGTGGCGGGTGAATTGGTGGTGCGCTTGGCCGATGGTTCGGACTCCCGCCAGCAGTGGCTGCACCAGATGTGGTTCAAAGTGGTGCTGCCCAACGTGATCCTGATCGTCTTGGCCCTCTTTTCTGTGAACTGGGCGGTGCGTCGCGCACTGCGGCCGCTGATGGAATTGAAAGATGCGGTCGAGCGCCGCTCGCCGCGGGACTTATCCCCCTTGGACCCGCAGGCGACGCCGGATGAGGTTCGACCGTTGGTGCTGTCACTGAACCGGCTGTTTGATTTGGTCACTGCCCAAGCGGAGAGCCAAGCCCGTTTTGTGGCGGACGCGGCACACCAGATGCGCACGCCGCTGGCCGGGCTGCAAGCCCAGGTGGAGGCCTGGGCGCAGAGCGTCAACCGCAGTGGCAAGGCTGACTGGCGGGACCGGTCGGCCAGCAGTGGCGAGTTAGTGTCTGCACTGGGGGCGGCCGAGATTACGCTGAGCGCCGAACAAATCAACAAACTGCGCGGCGCCGCCCGGCGCACTTCGCAACTGGCCAACCAGCTGTTGGCCCTGTCCAGAGTAGACGCCCGAAGCACCCACACCCAAGCCATGCAGCGGGTGGACTTGCAGCAGCTGTGCGAGGTACAGCTGGAAAATCACCTAGATGCGGCAAGCAGCAAATCCATTGACCTGGGTCTGGACGCAGCCCCCGCGCTGGTCACAGGCCACGAATGGTTGCTGCGCGAGTTGATGGGGAATTTGGTGGACAACGCCATCAAGTACACCCCAACGGGTGGGCGTGTCACATTGCGTTGCGGATTGGGGCGTCCCGATGCGCGGGAGCCGCTGCAGCCTTTTCTGGAAGTCGAAGACGACGGCCCAGGCGTGCCGCCCGTCGAGCGCGCACGGGTGCTGGAGCGTTTTTACCGTGTGCAGGGCAGCGCCGGCGATGGCAGTGGTTTGGGCTTGGCGATCGCGGCGGAAATTGCGCGTCTGCACCAAGGTGTTTTGCAGCTTGAATCTGGCAGCACAGGGTGTGGATTGCGGGTGACGTTGTGGCTCCCAGCATAGGCTAAACCCTATGGAGTGCTGTGCGAGAATGACCGAACACACAGCCTTGCGCACCATGCCAGAAGCTCCAAACCTCACCCCCGAAGAATCCCGTTCTGAGACATTTGAGTCCTCCTCCGGCGTGGACGAAGCCGGTACTGCGGGCCGGAAGCGCCCCAAGCCGGGCGAGCGACGGGTGCAGATACTGCAGGCCTTGGCCGCTATGCTGGAGCAGCCGGGTGGTGAGCGCATCACCACAGCGGCGCTAGCCCAGCGTTTGGGTGTCAGTGAGGCCGCCCTGTACCGGCATTTCGCCAGCAAGGCGCAAATGTTCGAAGGCCTGATCGAATTCATTGAGCAGTCCGTCTTCTCCCTGGTCAACCAAATCATCGAGCGTGAGCAGTTGGCTGGTGCCGAGTCCGCCGCACTGGGGGCCCGCCAGGCGGCCAAAGTGGTCGACATGCTGATCCAGTTCGCCGAAAAAAACCCCGGTCTGGCCCGCGTCTTGGTGGGGGATGCCCTAGTGTTTGAACACGAACGCCTGCAGCAGCGCATCAACCAGTTCTTTGACAAGATTGAAGCCACGCTAAAGCAATGCCTGCGGGATGGTCGCGATGACGGGCCATTGCGCGCCTCCGTGCTGGTGGCATTTGCCGCGGGGCGTTTGCAGCGCTTTGTGCGCTCTGGTTTCAAACGCTCGCCGTCGGAACGTCTGGACCTCAGTCTGGCGCTATTGCTGGGGTAAACCCCCTCCGGTGTTAGAAAAACACCTCTAGAACCCCCTTTTTTTCACAGGGGCATCGAGAAGTACTGCAAAATAGCACGATCGTTCTATTTTATTGGTGTGCGCACATGTCATTAACCCCTTCTGTTGCCAAACCCACGCGCTCGGTTGGACGCGTTTCGCAAAAGGGCCAGCAAACCAAGCAAACCATTGTGGAAGCTGCATTGGGCTTGTCCACCCAGGTCGGATTGGAAGGCTTGAGCATCGGCGTTCTGGCTGAGGTTGCGCACATGAGCAAGTCGGGTGTCTTTGCCCACTTCGGTTCCCGCGAAGAGTTGCAAATTTCGGTGATCCACGAGTATTTCAACCGCTTCGAACATGAGATTTTCTACCCGGCCTTGCGCACGCCGAGCGGCTTACCCCGCGTGCAGGCCCTGTTTGCGAACTGGATGAAGCGCGTCGCCGTCGAAATCCAGTCCGGCTGCATTTTTATCAGCGGCGCAGTGGAGTTTGATGACCGGCCCGGCCCCGTGCGCGATGCGCTGGCCAGCTCCGTGCAGACCTGGCTCAATGCCTTGCACCGCGCGGTCGTGCTTGCCAAGCAATGCGGGCACCTGCTGCCCGATGCCGATGAGCAGCAAATGGCCTTCGAGATTCATGGCCTGATCCTGGCCCTGCATTACGAAGCCCGCTTTCTTAAAAAACCCGGCTCGATTGAGCGCGCCAATCGCGGGTTTGCCAACATTCTTGCGCGCTATGGAGCCCCTGCGGGCACCAGCGCTTCCCAGTCAGTTCAACCCAACCCCCAACCCCAACCCGCTAACAAGGACTAATCACTATGCCTACATACACCCCGCCCCTGCGCGATATGCAGTTTGTGATGCACGAAGTGCTCAAGGTTGTCGACGATTTGAAGCAAATCCCCAAGCATGCCGAGATGGATGCCGACACCATCAACGCCGTATTGGAAGAAGGTGGCAAGTTTGCCTCCGAGGTCATCTTTCCGCTCAACATCAGCGGCGATGCGCAAGGGTGCACCATTGACCAAAGCACCCACGCCGTCACCACCCCAACCGGGTTCAAAGAGGCGTACAAACAGTACGTGGACGGTGGTTGGGCAGCGCTTGGTTGCGACCCCGAATACGGCGGCCAAGGCTTGCCGTATGTAGCAAACCAGCTTTTTTATGAAATGCTCAACAGCGCCAACCAGGCCTGGACCATGTACCCCGGTCTCACCCACGGTGCCTACGCCGCACTGGAAGCCCACGGCACGCCCGAGCAAAAGAAAACCTGCCTGCACAAGATGACTAGCGGCGAGTGGACCGGCACCATGTGCCTGACCGAGCCCCATTGCGGAACCGACTTAGGG
>CAJASG010000290.1 GCA_903944555.1 uncultured beta proteobacterium | reverse complement strand
TCGTCCATGTCCTTGGCGGTGAGGGCCGGAGCCGTCAAACCACCGCCTTGTTTGTTAATGCCTTTGTTATTGGACAGCTCGCCCCCGAGCTTGACCGTGGTGTGCACCTGCTCACCCTTGACTGCGTCGACCGTGATCACGATCAACCCGTCGTTCAGCAACAGCACATCGCCAGCCTTGACCTCGCTGGGCAGCGCCTTGTAGTCCAGCCCCACCGCATCAATGTCCCCCAGCTCCGTACGGGCTGCGTCCAGCACAAATTTTTGCCCCGCTTCCAGAAACACCTTGCCCTCAGCAAACCGGCCCACCCGGATCTTAGGTCCCTGCAAATCAGCCATGATGGCCACTACGCGCCCGGCACGTGCGGCCGCTGCGCGCACCATCATCGCCCGGTCAATGTGGTCTTGCGCCTTGCCATGGCTAAAGTTCAAACGCACAACATTAACGCCCGCCCGAATCATCTCCTCTAGCAGCGCGGGATCACTGGACGCAGGGCCAAGAGTGGCGACGATTTTGGTGGCACGACGGGGCATGGGGTGATCTCCTTGTAATTAAGTTTCTATTTTTACACGGAAGCGGTTACACACCAGCATCAGCCTGCACGGCAACGCAAGGGGAATGCCTGATTGCAGGGGTTGCCCGCGTGCAATACAGTCGCCATGGAAAACACTAAAATTCGCATCCTAAACCCGGCATTGCCCGAATAAGAAGGAAACTCCATGTCGCTGGATGAGACGTCTCAGGCTCGCAAATTATTGATCGTGGATGACAGCAAAGTATCCCGTATGCGAATACGCGCGTTTTTTGCCAGCCACTGCCCGACTTGGCACATTGAGGAGGCCGGCTCGGGCGATGAAGCGATTGCTTCCTCTGCCAGTTTTCAGCCTGACTTTGTCACGATGGACGTCAATATGCCGGGCATCAGCGGTTTTGAGGCAGCAGAGCTGCTCATGGAACGCCACCCCAAGGTGCATGTCGTGATGCTGACGGCCAACATCCAGGAAAGCAGCCGTCGCCAGGCCGCATCTTTGCGGCTTAACTTTGTGGCCAAACCCGCGACAGAAGCATCATTACAACAAGCGCTGACATACCTGCTGACACCCCAATGATCGCGCTCACGGAACTGGAGCGGGACGCGCTCACCGAGATCTTCAACATTGGCGTCGGGTTGGCGGCTGATGTATTGAGTCAAATGGTCAATGAGTCGGTCCGACTGTCAGTGCCTCTCGTGGAATTGACCAGCCAGCAAAATGCCAGGAATTACTACATAGCGCGCGAGCAACGCCCCTTGTGTGCCATCCGCCAGACCTACAGCGGAGAAGTGACCACTGACGCAATTTTGATGTTCCCGGAGGAAAACAGTCTAGAGTTGGTCCGCCTGATGGTGGGCGGTGACTTGCCACTGGAGCAGTTGACCGAAATGGAACAAGATGCCATGGCCGAGATTGGCAACATCATCCTGAATGCAGTCATCTCCAGCCTTTCATCGACCCTGAACCTGACTTTCGAAGGCTCTTTGCCCGAGGTCAGTGTGGTCAGCGTGGAAGATATTTTCAGCCCGCTGCACGCGGCGGCGCAAGGGCAAGAAGAACAATCAGCTGTATTGGCCTTGACCATCGACTTTTCACTCAGTGCCCGCCAAATCAGTGGCTATCTGGCATTTCTGCTGGACATTCCTTCTGGGACTCATCTGATCTCGCACCTGAACGGCTTTATCGGGAATAGCGACTCGTGACCCCTGCATCCATGTCGCCACAAGGTGGTGCGCCGCTATGGCCTACCTGGGTGGCCGACAGCGTCCAGACCGGACTCATCGTGCTCGACTTGCAGGGTCGCGTGTGCCTTTTTAACCGCTGGATGGTGCAGAGCAGTGGCCTCACATTTGAGCAAGTTTCAGGACGCGCAATCTTTGAGGTCTTTCCTGAACTGTCAACAGGCCGTGCCGGTGTCGCGCTGAGAGCCTGCCTAGTCAGTGGCCTACCAGCCGTGCTCTCCAATTCATTGAACCCGGCACCATTTCCCTTGTTCAGCGACGCACGGCAGCGCGCGCAAGGTATCCGCAGGCAACAGTCCGTGCGAATTTTCCGCGCCCCTGCACAGGAAGGTGGTGGCGTGCAAGTGCTGATCGAAATCAGCGACGTTTCCAATGCAGTTGCCCGAGAGCGCAAGCTGCAGTTACTGAATACGACCTTGACCCACAGTACCGCGGCAACACAAGCGGCACTGAATGCGGCGGAGGAAGCGTCTGCATCCAAGAGCCAGTTTGTGGCGAATATGAGCCACGAAATCCGCACGCCCATGAACGCGATTTTGGGGATGCTCAAACTCCTGCACAGCACCGAACTCAATCCTCGCCAACTCGACTACACCACCAAAGCCGAAGGCGCAGCCAACTCGCTCTTAGGCCTGCTCAACGACATTCTGGACTTCTCCAAAATTGAAGCGGGCAAGATGGACCTCGATCCCCAACCCTTCAGGGTCGACCGTCTGCTGCGCGATCTGTCAGTGATCCTGTCGGCCAATGTGGGCGCCAAGCCGGTCGAGGTGTTGTTTGACATTGACCCCGATGTCCCCAAGATTCTGCTGGGGGATGCCTTACGCTTGCAGCAAGTGCTGATCAACCTGGGCGGTAATGCCATCAAATTCACCACGCAGGGCGAGGTCGTGTTGCAAATCAAAATGCTACAGCGCACCGCGACAGGCACCACACTGCGCATTGCAGTGCGCGACAGCGGGATTGGTATCGCACCAGAAAACCAGCTGCATATTTTTGACGGTTTCTCACAGGCGGAGGCATCCACCACTCGGCGCTTTGGAGGTACGGGCCTGGGGCTTTCCATCTGCAAGCGCCTGGTAGCGCTGATGGGTGGCGAATTGGCGCTGGACAGTGCACTGGGTGTGGGCAGCACATTCCACTTCTCCGTAACACTGCAGTCTGCAGATCTGGTTCCAAATGACCCGGAGAAATCAGCCGCCAGGGTGTCCGAATCCCTGCGTGTTTTGGTGGTGGATGACAACACGATCGCGCGCAATCTCTTGGTCGCTATGGCCCAGTCGTGGGGCTGGCAGGTGGATGCCGCTGCCAACGGTGCGCAAGCCCTTGCCTTGTTGCGGGAGTGCGCCCAGACGGGCAAGCCCCCTTACCAAGTTCTGTTTGTTGATTGGCAGATGCCTGACATGGACGGTTGGCAGACCATTGCACAGATGCGCCAGATCACACTCCCGGCAGCCATGCCGATTACCGTGATGGTCACCGCCCATGGGCGCGAAATGCTGTCGCTGCGCAATGCTCAGGAGCAAGCCCATTTGCATGCTTTTTTGGTCAAGCCTGTGACCGCGGACATGGTGTTTGATGCCGTGGCGGATGCCCGTGCAGGCCACAGCAATCTGCGGGCCAGGCCCCGCAGCATCGCAACAAAGCAGGGGCGACTCAAAGGCATGCGCTTATTGGTAGTGGAAGATAACCTGATTAACCAGCAAGTCGCTGGTGAACTGTTGCTCGCCGAAGGTGCATTCGTGGAAATTGCCGGCAACGGCGCGCTCGGGGTTGCGGCAGTCGCAGCCGCGAAACCGCCCTTTGACGCGGTACTGATGGACCTTCAGATGCCTGTGATGGATGGCTACGAGGCCACCGAGGCGATTCGCCTGACATGGGGGGCCACCGAGTTGCCTGTGATTGCCATGACAGCCAACGCCATGGCCTCGGATCGCGCCGCTTGCCTGGCGGCAGGCATGAATGACCACGTAGGAAAACCCTTTGATCTGAACCACTTGGTGGAAGTGCTCCTCAGCCACACTAAACGCGCCAGCACCGGACCCAAGCCCATGGGCGCCTCGGTGCCGGATGTTCGTGCAACCGGTGGGCTGCAAACCGAGTCGTTTGATGTGCACAGCGCACTCGCGCGCCTGGATGGCAACGCCGATCTGTATGTACAGATTTTGCAGTCCTATTTGGATGAGCTCAAAGGCTTGCCGGACCAGCTGGATGCACGGATTCAAGACGGCGATTACGACGGCGCCTTACAGCTGATGCACACCTTCAAAGGACTGTCCGCCACGGTCGGTGCAACTGATATGGCTCTGGTTGCCCGTGCCGCGGAGAGCACGTTCAAAGACAAGGCAGGGCAGGCTGATCTGCGCGCAGTGTGCGCACAGGTCCGGACTGCGGCTGCCGCCACCTGCGTCGCGCTGAGCCCGTTCGCTCAAACGCTGTTATCGCCCGAGTCCTGCAGCGAACCAGACACTTCGGCTCACGCCATGGATAGACACGGTTTGCTTTCAGGTCTGGCTGCATTGCGTGCATTGCTCGAAAACTCCGACATGGCGGCATTGGACGCCCACATGCAATTACGCCAAATGTATGCCACCAGCACGGCCCATGCATTCGCCCAATTGAACGCTGCCATCGCCAATTTTGACTTCGCACAAGGTGTGGTTCAATGTGAGACCCTGATTCATCAATTCAGCTCCCCGACCTGACCATGTTCGACGACACCACCCCCATCGTCAATCTGCTTGAAAGCGCGAACGGCAAACCCAAGCTGTTGCTGGTGGACGACCAGCCTATTAACATTCAGGTACTGCACCAGATTTTCGCTGCTGATTTCCAGGTTTTCATGGCGACGAGTGGTGCACAGGCCTTGGCGGTTTGCAAGTCCAACCCGCCCGACCTGGTGTTGCTCGACATTGTGATGCCGGGCATGGATGGTTTCGAGGTCTGCACCCGGCTTAAGGCGGATGAACTGACCCGCAATATTCCGGTCATTTTTGTGACAGCGCACACCGATGCAGAACAGGAGACCCATGGGCTCGACGTCGGCGCGGTCGATTTCATTTCGAAACCAGTCAATCCTGCGGTGGTGCGTGCCAGAGTCAAGACGCACCTGACACTCAAGCTGCAGTCTGACGTTATGCGCAAGCTGGTTTTCCTGGATGGGCTCACCGGCGTCTACAACCGCCGCTATTTTGATCAGCAGCTGTCAATCGAACTGGCGCGATCGGTCCGCAATAAGTCCCCATTGGCCTTGATCATGCTGGATGTCGACTTTTTCAAACGCTACAACGACCGCTACGGGCACCAAGTCGGGGACGACTGCCTGCGCCAAGTTGCACTCTGTGTCAAAGAAGGTTTGCGCCGTCCGGCGGACCTGGTGGCGCGTTATGGCGGAGAAGAGTTTGCCTGCATACTGCCGGAAACCGACTTCGCCAGCGCCATGGCGATTGCCATTGACCTGGAGCAGCGTGTGCGTGCGAAAGGCATTCCGCATGCCGACTCTGAGGTGGCCAGTGTTGTCACCGTCAGTCTGGGTGTGGCGGGCTGGGAGGCCGGTGCAACGGTCGAAGCGGGCGCCTTGCTCGCGGAGTCCGATTTGCAGCTCTATCAAGCCAAGCATGCCGGTCGGGGCCAAGCCTGCGGCGCAATGCTGAAATCGATCTAGCCAGCATGGTGGGCCCACAGCGCATTTGGGCGTGGTTGCCACGGGGCTTGGAGCGTCAGCTGATGCTCCTGACGGCTTTGTGTTTGACCGCATCGATCCTGGGATATGGTGCCTACACGGCCAAAAAGCAAACCGATTCGGCCCGGCAAACCATCACGGCGCAAATGGCGGCTCTGGCCCAAAACCTGGCGACGATCAACGCCTTTTTTTTGGTCACCAATGACTTTGCGAGCATAGAAACCATCACGCTGCAAACCGCTACAGTTCCCGGAATTTTCTCGGTTTTGGTAACGGACAGCGCGGGCAAGCCCCTCAGCGAAGTGGTCAATCAAAATGGCCGCTGGTCCCCCCGCTTTAGCTTCGAGCGCGTGATCGTCCCGGCGTCGGCCCATCCAGTCACCCTGATCGAAACGGCAGCGCAAAGCGCGACGCAACGGGACTTTTTAGCTGGCGGGCACGGAAAAATATCAACCTGGCACCCGGTTTCCGAGGGAGCTTCGCTAGGTTGGGTTCGGGTCAGCTACCGGCTCGACAGCTTCGACCAGATCGCCCGCGACATCTGGACCCAGGCCATGCTGGTCATCGCCCTGGCCATTGGTGCCACACTGTTCCTACTGGCACAGCTTTTGCACCCGCGCATGCGGGCATTGCGGGCAGCGACCCGATTTGCAGGCGACCTGGACCATGCGTTGGGAACCCAAATTGCGGTGTCGACAGGAAGCGCTGAAATCGAGGATCTGGGCAATGCGCTGAACCTTGTTTCTACTCGCCTGTTTTCGCAGAACAACGACCTTACCAACCAGAAGTTTGCTCTGGACCAACACGCCATTGTCAGCATCACCGACCTGAATGGTGCCATCACCTATGCCAACGACCGTTTCTGTGAGATTTCAGGCTACGCACGCGAAGAACTGATTGGTGAAAACCACCGGATTGTCAAATCCGACTTTCATCGGCCGGAAGTCTATTCAGAGCTTTGGCACACGATCACCCAGGGGCAGGTGTGGCACGGAGAAGTTAAAAATCGCAAGAAAAACGGGGAACCCTATTGGGTGGCAGCCACCATCGTGCCCCTGCTGGGCCCCGATGGTCTGCCCATGCAGTACATCGGTATCCGTACCGACATTACGATCGCCAAGGATTTGGAGCAGTCTTTGCACGTGGCCCGCGCTGCGGCAGAAACGGCCAACCTGGCCAAGAGCGAATTTCTGGCCAACATGAGCCATGAGATTCGCACCCCCATGAACGGGGTCATTGGCATGACGGAACTCGCCCTCGATACCGAGTTGAATGCCATCCAGCGCAATTACCTGAACACCGTCAAAAGCTCGGCCCACGCGCTGCTGGTGATTTTGAACGATATTCTGGATTTTTCAAAAATAGAGGCTGGCAAGCTCGATATTGAGCAAGTCTCCTTCAACCTGTCCCAAGTGATTGGTGACGCACTCACCGGTATTGAGGCGCGCACTGCCAAAAAGGGGTTGATGCTGACCCGACTTATCCCGACGGACATCGCCGCGCGCATGGTCGGCGACTCTGGCCGCATACGGCAGGTGCTGACCAACCTGTGTGACAACGCCATCAAATTCACCCAGCACGGTGGCGTGACGGTTCGGGTGCATGCCAAGGACCTGGGGGCCGATGGCCATGAAGTAGAGATCGCCGTCAGCGACACCGGCGTTGGTATTCCTGCGGACAAGCAACAGCTCATCTTTGCGGCGTTTTCCCAGGCGGACTCCAGTACCACACGCCAGTTTGGCGGTACCGGCTTGGGTTTAACCATCAGTTCCCGGCTGGTGGGCCTGATGGGCGGGCGCATCTGGGTCGAAAGTACCGAGGGACAAGGCAGCACCTTTCACTTCACCGTGCGTCTGGGCCAATCAACCGAACCCAATATGCCAACGACACCGTTACCCCAAGCGGCCCATGCCGACACCCCACTACTTACAGCCCCGCCGCAACGTCCGCTGAGAGTGCTGCTGGTAGAGGACCACGCGATCAACCAACTTTTAGCCACCTCTTTGCTGAAGAAGTGGGGCCACACGGTGGTGCTGGCCCGCGACGGTCAGGAAGCCGTCGACCTGTTCCCCACTGACCGATGGGATATTGTTCTGATGGACATGCAAATGCCAGTGATGGGCGGGCTGGAGGCCACTGTACTGATACGAGCACAAGAGCCACTTGGTCGGAGAACCCCCATCATCGCGGTCACCGCGAATGCAATGGAGACCGACCGGGAGGCTTGTTTGCATGCCGGAATGGACGACTTCCTGTCCAAACCCATCAATGCAGCGGTACTGCAAACACTGCTGGCGCACTACTCTTAAGAACCAACAACGGCTCTCCAAGCCTCAGTTTTCTTGCCAAATAGGGCTGTAGGCCCCGTAGAATATGCGCAGACAGCTACTGATTTAATAGCACATCAAGGACTTACGCGCGCGAATCAAACTGCAGAATTGCTCTGGCGATACTCTCCAGCGGCAATATGTCATCCACCGCCTGCAGTTTGATGGCTTCTTTGGGCATGCCAAAAACCACGCAGGTTTCCTCATTTTGGGCAATGCAGCGGGCGCCACCATCATGGAGCACCTTCATCCCGCGAGCCCCATCGTCGCCCATGCCGGTCATGATGATGCCCAGCACGTCGCGGCCACCGCATTCCGCCGCCGATTTGAAAAGCACATCCACCGAGGGTTTGTGGCGGTTGACCGGCGGGCCGTCCACCACGTGCACAAAATACTGGCCCGACACCTTGCGCAGCTGCATGTGCAAGCCGCCCGGTGCAATCAGTGCCACCCCCCGCTCCAGCCGGTCACCGTCTTTGGCCTCGCGCACATTCATGGCGCAAATGCCGTTCAGGCGGGCTGCGTACATGGCGGTGAATTTTTCGGGCATATGCTGGGTAATCGCGATGCCTGGCGCATCTGCGGGCAAACTGGTCAAGACCACCTCCAGCGCCTGGGTGCCCCCGGTAGAGCTGCCAATGACAACCGGCTTGTTCATGGCAAATGCATGCACCGAGCCCAGCACGGGCGCACGGGCGACCCCGGCAGCCCCACCAGTAGCCCGGCCCGCAACGGGCACCGCGCCTGCGGCCCGGACACGCGGCTTGGATCGGGCTGCCGTCTTGAGGGTCTGAATCATCTCGCGCCGCGAGTCTTCCAGATGTTGTTTCAGCCCCAGCTTGGGTTTGGCCAGTACCGCTACCGCACCCGCACTCAGGGCCTCCAGTGCGACTTTACTGCCCTCAGTCGACAGGGTGGAGCAAATCACCGTCGGGATGGGCGTACCTGACATGATCTGACGCAAAAACGTCAACCCATCCATGCCAGGCATCTCAATATCCAACAGCAACACGTCCGGCGGATTCTTGCGGATCATGTCCATGGCCAGCAGCGGGTTGGGGGCGCTGCCAATCAGCTCCACCTCGGCGTTTCCCGCCAACATATGGGCCAGTGCTTGGCGCACCACGGCAGAGTCATCGACCACAAAAACTTTAACGACCATCAAATGCTTTCGGTTTAAAAAATCAGGCTCAAGCGGTTTTACGGAACGCGCCGGGGATTACCGTGGTGATGGGTGTGTTGCATGGCACCCGGCCCTCCGCCGTACCCAAAAAGAACAACCCGCCCGGCTTTAAGGCCGCCAGCACCCGGTCCACCACTTCTATCTTGGTCGGCGGATCAAAATAGATCAACACGTTGCGCAAAAATATGACGTCAAAGGGCCCCATCCCGCTGAAGGGCTTGCAGAGATTGAGTTGCCCGAACTGCACCTTGGCGCGGATCTTGTCCTGCAACTGCACTTGCCCCTGGGACGGACCTTCTCCCCGCAGGCAATAACGACGCAAGCGCTCGGGGCTCACGGCGCGCAACCGGTCCTCGGGGTAGACCGCCTCTTTGGCACTGAGCAGTACGCGGTGGCTGATGTCGGTCGCCAAAATGGACCAGTCCGGACTAATCTTTCCCATGACCTGCATGTCAGACATCAGCATGGCGGTGCTGTAGGCTTCATCGCCAAAAGAGGAGGCGGCGCTCCAGATGGAAATCGGCGTCTTGTTTCCCAAGCCTGCCAACTCTTGTTGCAGCAAATCGTAGTGTTTGGGCTCACGGAAAAAGTAGGTCTCATTGGTGGTGAGCAAATCCACCGCCATCTGAAACTCAGCTGCTTCCGACTCATCTTCCAAAATAGCGATGTACTCGGCAAACCCACCCAAACCGAGTTTATTGATGCGCGGGGACAAGCGCGAGTGGATCAGTGATTTTTTGGAGTCGTTGTACGAAAGCCCAGCGGCCTCGTACATGATGCCGCTGATCTGTTTGAATTCCCGGTCGCTGAAAGGTATGGCGGCCATGCTTAATTTCCTGTCAGGACGCCACGGATGGTGGCCGCCAACTCGCGTGGTGCAAATTTCGCCACATAGGCATTGGCGCCCACGTTTTTGACATGGTTCTCGTTGGTGGTGCCCGTCAGCGACGAATGAATTACCACGGGGATGGATTTGAAGCGGGAATCCTGCTTGATCAAACGGGTCAATGTGAAACCATCCATCTCCGGCATTTCCAGATCGGTCAGTACCACGGCGACTTTGTCTTTGGCGGACTTGCCTTCCGCGATGGCGTCTTCCGAGATGCTTTGCAGCCGCTCCCAGGCTTCCTTGCCGGTTTTGGTCATGATGTAGCTCACCCCCATGGCCTTCAGGCCCAGCTCGATCACCGAGCGGGCAACCGCCGAATCATCGACCGCCAAAATCACGGCCCCCGCTGGCAATACCAGCTCAGGCCCCACCACCTCCCGGTTGATTTCCTCCGTGGTGACGGGCATGACATTTTTCAAAATATGCTCAACATCCAGCACCTGCGCCAGACGGGTGTCTGCTGTCGCACCGTCGAGTCTGGCGATGCCAGTAATAACGGCCCCCGCGTGGCTCCCCTCTGCCGGGAGAACCTGATCCCATTCCAGACGCACGATTTCACGCACATCT
>CAJASG010000289.1 GCA_903944555.1 uncultured beta proteobacterium | reverse complement strand
TTCCATCGCGTTTGTCATCATCCAGCCCATCGTGATCGGCACGCTGAGCACGGTGGCGCTGATTGGCGCTGCCGCCATCCTGATCCAGATTCCGTATTCACTGGACGAGCTGATCGCCACCTTGCAGTTTGTGCGCCGCCGGGTGCAGGCGGGTCGCAACGGGTTTGCGGTGTTCTTTCGGGGAGACACCGACACCATGCCAGCGGGCGAAATTTCCAGCCTCCAGACCACAGACGAGTTCAACCAGAGCGCGGGGGCGGTGCTGCGCAATATGCTGGCCGGTGGTGTCAACCTGCCCTGGAACCTGGCTCTGGCCGCGCTGATCGGGCTGGCGCTGTTGTTTACCCGACTGTGGCCTGGGGTAGAAGGCAACCTGGCCCATGCGCACCATGTGATTGGGGCGCTGGTGCTCACGGTGGTGTCCATCGCCGCAGCCGAGGTGGCACGCCCGGCCCGCTGGCTGAACCTGCCGCTGGGGGCTGGCCTGATGGCCACACCTTTCATGTTTCCAGGTGACACGGCGGCACTGCTTGTCAGCCTGGTCGCTGGCGCGGCGCTGATGGCACTGTCCATCCGCCGGGGGTCGATCCACGAGCACTATGGTGCATGGGACCGAGTGATTGCCTGATTTTCCAGAGAACCAAATCATGAAACACGCTTTTACCAACACTGCACGCCATCCAGACTCCCATCCCCGAACACTTGGTGCTGATCATCCGGGTGGCGTGCCCGGTAGATCAGCGCGCCAAGGTGGAGCAGGCGGTTTTTCGCGACACCTGGCGCGCGCTCTACACGCTGAGCGTGTTATCGCCCAGTCCAGGTAAACCAGATTGACACAGGAGCTTCGATGTTTTTTGTTTATGGAACCACCGGCCGAACCTTTAGCGGAACTTTGGAGAGTTTCTTGCCACTGTCCGGCGTCGTGAAGGCGCGCAACGCCCGTAAAAGTGGCAGCAGGCTTCTGGATGCAGAGGGGCCCATTCAAGAGACCACCCGCGAAAGCGAAACCCCGCGCATTGAACACGGCAGGTTTGCCCAAGCTGCCCAGGCCTACGACAAAATGCACCGCAGGGACAATAAGCGAACACCGGTATGCCACGCCTACCAAATCATGAGCCAGGATGTCTTGACCCTGAATCCCACCGACACGGTAGGCACAGCCTGGTTACAACTGGCAGAGAGGAAGGTGCGCCAGTCCCCGGTTTTGGGGCCAACAAAAGAAGTGGTGGGGTTGGTGAGTGACCGTGATTTGCTGACGGTCGCCAATGTGGAGGGCAATCTGCTCACGGGTCTGCTCAATCGCCCTATCAGCGAATTGATGGCGACCCCGGTGGCATGCTCGGCACCAGTCACCGATATTCGGCGCATCTCACAGGTGATGCTCGCCACTGGCCTGAGTGCTGTGCCTATTGTTGACGATGCGGGCCAACTGCTTGGCATAGTGTCGAGAGGCGACATATTGCGCGCCATCGTCAACGACCCCCCATTGAGCCTGTGGATATAGGGCAAAGCGCTAGCGATTTCCAGAGTTTCGGCACGGTGCACCTCGCGGATCGCTTCATTCCCCTACAACGGTGGCGCAATCAAAAATCTAACGTACAAATTCTTACCGAAGGGAAATCGATCATGTTCTACGCACTCAACTGGTTTGTTGTGCTCATTCTTCTGGCGCTTTGGTCATTGGCTGCCTGGGGCTTCCATACCATAGCGGCATGGACTATTGCGAATGCTGCTGGACTGAAAGGCGGTTCGAGCGAAATCCTATCCCAGGGCGTGCCGGCCTGGCTGGCACCGTGGATGCAGCCCGAACTCGCGTCCACGCTGCCTGCGATGGTGTCTAGTCTCACCCCTGCCGTTGACTTCTTGCTGGGCCTCGCCCCCGGTTTGGCTGGTGTTCTGTCGTTGGCAGTCTGGTTCGTCTGGGCCATTGGCAGCGTGCTCCTCATCGTTTTGGGCATCGTTGTCAGCACAGTGATCGCCGTGCTGCGCCGACGCCGGTCCGCGAAGCCAAACCGATACGAAGCATGAGATCAACAATCATTGAAGGCCGTGGACTTCAACTTTTTTGGCTTGTCAGTGCCGCGTTCATCCTGATCGGGCTGGTTTGTAATTCACCGCACTAAGGTGCTCAAGGAATCAAATAAATGGAAAAAATACTTTCAAGGGTCGGATCTTTCCTTTACGGCATGCGGTTCACCATGCTTTTCTTTTATGTGGGTTTGGTGGGGATCATTTTCGGCATCCTCGGCAAGTTCCTGCTGGAGACCTACAAGCTGATGAACACCTTGCTGTTCGGCGATTTGGAGAAGATCGCCCTGATCATCAAAGTCCTTGAGTTGGTGGACATGACGATGGTGGCGCAACTGGTGTGGGTGGTTGCGCTGGCCGGTGTTTCATTGTTTGTAACCACCGGACACTTTGACAAGGCGGACATGAAAAAGCCAGACTGGCTGGACCACGTCAACACCTACAACCTCAAGTTAAAACTCGCGTTTGCCATCATTTCTATTTCAGGCGTTCATGCCCTGAAGACCTACCTGAGTGGTGAGCTGACGATAGAAAACATTCAGATCGTGACCATGGTGGCCGTTATCCACTTTACTTTTGTGCTGTCTGCCATCGGAATCTCCTTTGCAGAACGACTCACACGCGACAAGCATTAAGGCCAGATGCGTCCGAGGGATTGGCATGCGCAATCCAGGCTTGTTCGTCGAATCAGCTAACCCACCAGCATCAGCAACACCTTGGCACGCAAGTGCTTGGCCATCAGCGCGGCAAACGGTGCAGCAATCAGTAAGCCTAACGCCAGGCCTGCCGCCAGCAAAAAACTGCGAGGAGTCTGGGCGGCAAAAGGGAAATTCCCGATGGCAAGTTTGGAAGTTTGAGGTGCGATGTAGGGCATGAGTGGAAGCTA
>CAJASG010000288.1 GCA_903944555.1 uncultured beta proteobacterium | reverse complement strand
TGCGCTTCTATATCCCCATCAGGATCGGCTTGCACCGCTTCATCTGAATGCGCATCACAGTTCTCCCACAGCGGTGGCCCTAGTGCCGGGCACCAACGACCGGTCAAGATGAGGCAAATCACAACCTGCTATGACCGATGATGGCCGAATTGAGGTCAATCGCAAAAACATCCAAGCCCGCAACATTTCTGAGTTCGCAGAGTTCCGTGGGCCAACAGCGTAGTAAACCCCTTTTGGTACTTCCAGGTGTGAATTTGCCTATACTGTTGTTTTGTACAGTATTTCGGTTTGTGCCTTATGGACCAAGTTCCTATCCCTTTGCCCCCTGCCTACGCCGAGCTGCATTGCCTGTCCAGTTTCAGTTTTCAGCGCGCTGCCTCGCAGCCGCAGGAATTGGTGGAGCGTGCTGCCGCCTTGGGCTACAGCGCATTGGCCATTACCGACGAATGTTCGGTGGCTGGGGTGGTGCGTGCGCACGGGGAGGCCACCCGCCTAGGGCTCAAGCTGCTGCCGGGGGCCGAGTTTTGGGTTGCACTGGGGCCGCAGGCGCCAAGTGCAACGGCGCAGAGCAGCCGCAATGCCGGGGCGGGTTTTACGCTGATTGCGCTGCCACATGACCTGCAGGGCTGGGGCAACCTGTGCGAGTTCATCACTTTGGCGCGCCGCGCCGCACCCAAAGGCCAGTACCGCGTGGTGTGGCAGGAGGCCCGCTGGGAGATGCTGGCGCATTGTGAGGTGTTGCTGGGTATTTCTTATGCTATCAAAATAGAAGCTGCTTGCGCAGTATCCATAAGGGCTAGAGGCCTATTTGGCATAAATTTATGGCTGACCGTGGAATTGCCACTCGGCGCGGACGACGCCTTGCAGCGCCACCGCCTGCAGCAAATTTCGCAGCTTACCGGCGTGCCGCTGGTTGCTGCTGGCGATGTGCGTATGCATGTGCGCTCCCGCAAGCCCCTGCACGATGTGTTGACGGCGGTGCGCCTGGGCTTGCCGGTGGCGCAATGCGGTTTTGCGTTGCAAGCCAATGCCGAGGCGCACCTGCGCAGCCGCGCGCGGCTGGCCGATTTGTTTCCGACCGAACTGCTGGCGAACACGCTGGTGGTGGCCGGGCGCTGTAACTTCAGCCTAGACGCCTTGCGCTACCAGTACCCGCTGGAGGCGGTGCTGCCGGGCCACACCCCTGCGCAAACCCTACGCCAATACGTGGAGGAGGGCGCGCAGGAGCGTTACCCACAAGGCATACCCGCATCGGTGCGCCAGCAGGTTGAGCATGAACTGGTCCTGATTGCCGAGCTGCGCTATGAGATGTATTTTTTAACGGTGCATGACCTGGTGCGTTTTGCCCGGGGGCGGGGCATTCTGTGCCAGGGCCGGGGCTCGGCGGCCAACTCTGCCGTGTGTTATTGCCTGGGCGTGACCGAGGTGGACCCCAGCCGCATGAATGTGCTTTTTGAACGCTTTATTTCCCGCGAGCGCGACGAGCCGCCCGACATTGATGTGGACTTTGAGCACCAGCGGCGTGAAGAAGTCATCCAGTACATCTATGCCAAGTACGGCCGCGAGCGTGCCGCCATCACCGCCGTGGTCTCCAGCTACCGCCCGCGCAGTGCGCTGCGCGATGTGGGGCGGGCGCTGGAAATCCCCGAGGCCTTGATCACCGCCTTGGCCAAGGAGCATCCCGGCATGTACAGCCGCGAAGTGCTTGCCGATCGGCTGCAGTCTGCTATTGAAAACGTAGCTGCTTGCGCAGGTAGTACGGGGGCTGAAGGCACATGGGTGCCTGAACCCCGGCGCTTGCAGTTGTGGCTGGACCTGGCCACCGAGCTGCAGCGTTTTCCGCGCCACTTGAGCCAGCACGTGGGCGGCTTCGTGCTCACCCAGGGGCTTTTGACGCGCTTGGTGCCGGTGGAGAATGCATCCATGCCCGATCGCAGTGTGATCCAGTGGGATAAGGACGACCTGGACGCCGTGGGGCTGCTGAAGGTGGATGTGCTGGCGCTGGGCATGCTCAGCGCCATCCGCCGTTGTCTGGGGCTGGTGGGCCAGTGGCGGGGCACCCCAATGCGCATGCAGGACATTCCCCCGGAGGACTCCGCCACCTACGACATGATTTGCAAGGCCGACACGGTAGGTGTGTTCCAGATCGAAAGCCGGGCGCAAATGAGCATGCTGCCGCGCCTGAAACCCCGCTGTTTTTACGACCTGGTGGTGGAGGTGGCCATCGTGCGCCCCGGCCCGATTCAGGGCGGCATGGTGCACCCTTACCTGCAGGCGCGTGCGAACCCGCAAGCGGTGCAGTACGCCAGTCCGGCGCTGAAGGAGGTCCTGAAACGCACCTTGGGCGTGCCGATTTTTCAGGAACAGGTGATGCAGGTGGCCATGGCCGCCGCCGACTTTTCGGCCGGGGAGGCCGATAGCCTGCGCCGCTCCATGGCCGCTTGGAAGCGCAAGGGTGGTGTGCATAAATTCCATGCGCGGCTGATCAACGGCATGCTCAAAAACGGCTACACCCAGGAATATGCCGACGCGCTGTTCGCGCAGATCGAAGGCTTTGGTGAATATGGCTTCCCCGAGAGTCACGCCGCCAGCTTTGCCCTGCTGGTGTATGTGAGTTGCTGGCTCAAGCGCCACGAACCGGCCTGTTTTCTGGCGGCCATGCTCAACAGCCATCCCTTGGGGTTCTACGGCCCGTCGCAACTGGTGCAAGACGCCCAGCGGCATGGTGTGGTGGTGCGCCCGGTGGATGTGTCGCACAGCGACTGGGATTGCACGCTGGAAGAAGCCGGGGCAAGGTCAGAACCCGGGGCCGTACCACAGGCGGGGAGAACTTCACCGGAGCACCCGGCTGTTCGCCT
>CAJASG010000287.1 GCA_903944555.1 uncultured beta proteobacterium | reverse complement strand
TTGTCCTCATCCAACTCTGCAAGTTTCAACGGCGCAAGGGCGATGTCCACCAGAGGCTTTATCCCTTGCCCGTGTGCAGCCGAAATAGGAAACACTTCGCCAAGGCCAAGTTCAAAAAACTCAACTAATTGCGCCCCCTCCGTCATCCCTTCTGCTTTGTTCGCAACAAGAATGCACGGCTTGCCCAGCTTACGAAGGTACTTGCCGATCTCATGGTCCTGAGCAGATATCCCTGCACGGGCATCTACCACGAACAGCACCACATCCGCTTCAGCGACCGCCTGGCGGGTTTGTTTTGCCATTTCCTTGTAAATGCCAGAGGCTGCATCCGGCTCAAAACCACCGGTATCAATCACAATATATTCATGATCCCCTTGCTTACCGTTGCCATAGTGACGATCACGGGTCAAGCCCGCGAAGTCGGCAACAATGGCGTCTCGCGTCTTTGTCAAACGATTAAACAAGGTTGATTTGCCCACATTCGGACGGCCAACCAAGGCGATTACTGGTTTCATAGACTCTGACTCAATGTATTACTCAGGCCTGAAGCCATAAATTCCGCCCCGCTGCGTTACAGCGATTACAGTTTTCCCACTCAGAACTGGGCCAGCCGCTATAGGCGACCCGTCTGTTGACATGCGATTCAGCGGCTCGCCATCTTGTCCCGACAAAAAGTGCAATGTCCCTGACCCATCCCCTATCACCAAAGATCGCCCAGCCAAAAGCGGTGCGGTCAAAACACGGTACCGCAGACGATCCGATGTCCAGAGTCGCTCACCGTCGGCACGTCGCCAAGCCTGAATTCTCCCATCGCTTTCCGTTCCGACTAACATAGTTTCGTTACCATGAAGTCCTGTTGATCCAGAAGCTGATGAACTCCAGACCACGCGCCCCTTGTCGGTCTCCACGCAACCAAGTGCAGATTGAAATGCACGCACGCAAACCTGATCACCCAAACGACTAATACCTGATACCAAATCCACGAGACGCTCGACCTCGTTGGTACCTCTGCTATTGGCAATCGGGGCTTCCCAACGCACATTGCCATTGGTCGGATTCATGCCAACAAGACGCCCCCCCAAGCCGGCGACCAGGGTATCGCCCACGGCCAAAAGAACACCGGGCTGACTCAAGACAAGTGCATCTCCGTTGCGCTGCTGCTGCCAAAGTTTGCGCCCGCTAGCTGCATCAAATGCAGATACAGACCGATCGGTAGACAATACAAAAACTCGATTTCCTGCGACTAACGGAGCAGTCAGTGTCAAAGCGCTCAGCTTTTGACGCCATGTTTCCTTGCCAGTGGTGACAGAAATAAGTTCGTTTTCACGACTCACCACTGCCGCATAGTGGCCATCAGAGCCGACCCCGGCAGACAGTGTCGTTCCGAGAGCCAGGCGCCACAGGTCTGCGCCAGTGCTCGCGTCAATCGCAGCGACAACACCATTGGACGCGGCTACAAATACCGAATCCCCAACCACCTGAATATGCAATGGGAAACCAACAGCGCCAATACTTGAAGACCATGCAGGCCGGATTCCGATCAATTGCGTATTAGGACCCAGATCTACTGGCTTGGGTTTTCCTGGGCCGGCACAGGCAACAAGTGCCCCCACCAGCAACAGCAAGAAACCAAACCGACTCACTTTGGACCGTCCGTTTTGACGGAATCACCGGAAACTGGGCCGACGACCGCGTTGGAACTCAACCCTAGTGCGTTCAACTTCACATCAACAAGACGGCGGTACTCAGATCGCTCTTCAAACTGTGCAAAGGCTTGTTGATACTCCACTTTGGCCTCATTTTTCTTCCCCTGCGCAGACAATATATCGCCACGCCGATCAGCCGCGAGCGCAGAAAACTCCTCCGCAACATCACTCTTCAGAAGAGTCAACGCTTCGTCGTAGGCCTTGGACTCCACCAAAAGCGACGCCAAACGCAAACGGGCAATCGATGCATAGCCCTTGTCACGCGATCTTTCCGACACCCAAGTCAGCGCACTCTTGGCCATATCGGTATTGCCTGCCGCGTAAGCTGTTTTTGCTACTTGCAGCCCAGCCTGCTGCGCATACATCGTCGAAGCAAACCGCTCTTTCATGTCAGAAAATGCTCTCTCCGTCTTCTGTAAATCGCCATTACGCGCAACCCGCTCAAACTCCTCAAACATGGCTGCCGCCTGAAGCGATTGGCTACGCTGCCAATACTGGTATCCATTCCAAGATGCCACCAAACCTAACACCGCTATCAGCAGCCAAGTGATTGGGTTACCGTACTGCTTCCAAAAATATTTGAGCTGATCAAGTTGCTCTTGTTCTTCGAGATCTAGATGATTTGCCATGAATTTGTTCAGTTAAGCGTTGGATTGTAGGCTTTTAGCCCATTGCTCTGGATGGCTTAGCGGCTGTGTAAGCTGAGCGATGGCTCCATCGCGCAGTGCTTTGACGGTAACAACTCCCTGCGCAAGCTCGTCCAACCCAAATACCAAAGCAAACCGCGCACCAGAGGCGTCAGCGCGCTTAAATTGGGATTTCATGCTTGCCGCGCCCTCGGCAGAACCCGCATGCATTTGAATCGAAACACCATGCGCACGCAAACCCTGCAGGCAAGCCATGACAACGGGCAAGGAAGCAGCATCCGGCACGATGGCGTAGGCGTCAATAGACGCCACATTTACCGATAAGCCCTGCTCCTTCAACAACTCCAGAACCCGCTCGACCCCCATGGCCCATCCAACCGCAGGCGCAGGCTTTCCACCAACCTGCTCCATAAGGTAGTCGTAGCGCCCGCCAGCACAAACGGTCCCCTGCGATCCCAAACGGGTAGTAACGAACTCAAACACAGTCAGGTTGTAGTAGTCCATCCCCCGTACCAAACGCGGGTTTATGACATAGGGCACAGCATTGGCATCCAAAATCGACATCACCGTATCCAGGTGCGCACGCGAGGCTTCGCCCAAAAAATCCAGAAGTTTCGGGGCTGCTTCAATCACACTTTGCATCTCCGGGTTTTTGCTATCCAGCAACCGCAGCGGATTGAGATGCAGTCTTCTCCTTGCCTCTTCATCCAAACTATCAGCATGCTGCTCGAAATGCGCGATCAGCGCGGCTCGGTGCAAGGTGCGCTCCGCAGGTTGACCCAAGCTATTGAGTTGCAAGGCAACATCTGTCAGACCCAGTTCCGTCCAAAGGGCGTGCGCCATCAAGATCAACTCAGCGTCAACCTCCGCACCCGAAAACCCAAGCGCCTCGGCCCCGATTTGATGAAATTGTCGATACCGCCCACGCTGTGGGCGTTCATGGCGAAACATCGGCCCCATGTAATACAGCCGTTTGCCACCGTTGTAGAGCATGGAGTGCTCAATGACAGCACGCACCACGCCAGCCGTACTCTCTGGCCTTAAGGTTAGCGCTTCGCCGTTTAACCGGTCGTCAAAAGAGTACATTTCTTTCTCAACGATATCGGTAACTTCACCCAAACCACGAACAAAGAGCGCTGTCGGTTCAACAATCGGTGTACGAATATTTTCGTAGGCATATCGACGCATCATGAGGCGCACTGTACTTTCCAAAGCCTCCCACTGGGCTGACTCAGGCGGCAATATGTCATTCATGCCTTTTACAGCAGACAGCTTTTCCGCTCTACGGGTAGTAGATTTTTCGACCATACAAACTCTTGGTATTAAGGTGTGACAGCAGATGCGCCAAAACGCTTCTGAATATAGTTTTCGACAACTGCCTGAAATTCTGCTGCGATCGAGTCACCACGCAAAGTCATGGCCTTCTCTCCATCAATAAACACCGGTGCGGCAGGCGCCTCCCCAGTTCCTGGCAGACTAATGCCAATATCTGCATGTTTGCTCTCGCCGGGCCCATTGACAATGCACCCCATGACTGCAACCTTCAGGTTTTCAACACCAGGAAAACTGGCGCGCCATACCGGCATCTGCGCTCTTAGGAAGTCGTCTATTTGCTTGGTTAACTCTTGAAAAGTAGTGCTGGTTGTACGACCGCAGCCAGGGCATGCAGTCACACTTGGAACAAATGTACGCAACCCGAGCGCCTGAATAATCTCTGAGGCAATCACAACTTCTTGTGTACGTGATTCGCCCGGTGCGGGCGTCAAGGACACACGAATAGTATCGCCGATCCCCTCTTGCAGCAGTACCGATAACGCAGCGGCTGATGCAACTGTTCCCTTCGTACCCATGCCGGCTTCGGTCAGCCCCAAATGCAAAGGGTAATTGCAACGTTGCCCAAGTTCGCGATATACGGCAATCAAATCCTGAACACCGCTGACTTTGCACGACAACATGATCTGATTTGCACTCAGCCCAATTTCTTGTGCCCTTTGTGCCGAACCAATCGCCGACGTTATCAAGGCTTCGTACATGATGGGTTTAGCATCCCACGGCGCGGCTCGCTTACTGTTTTCATCCATCATGGACGCCAGCAACTCTTGATCCAAACTTCCCCAATTAACACCAATGCGAATAGGCTTGTTCCATCGAACTGCAGCCTCAATCATCAATGCAAACTGTTTATCGTGCTTATCGCCTTTGCCAACATTACCAGGATTGATTCGGTACTTGGACAAAGTCTGCGCGCACTCTGGATAGTCAATTAATAAACGGTGACCATTGAAGTGAAAATCACCAATTAAAGGGACATCGATGCCCATTCGGTCGAGTTGTTCACGAATATAGGGAACAGCCTGCGCCGCTTCGGGAGTATTCACTGTAATGCGAACCATCTCGGAACCGGCATTCGCCAACTCTTTGACTTGAATAGCCGTACCGATTACATCTGTCGTATCGGTATTGGTCATGGACTGCACCCTAACCGGCGCGCCGCCACCCACCGTCACAAACCGACTCCCCCAGCGAACATGGGATTGCAGTGACTCTCGCTTATTTGGGATTGCCAATGCAATCGGAGAGTTAGGTTCCATTATTTCACCTCAAATCGAGCAACATTGTCTTTAACAATACTGGTCAAACTGAAGGCCTTGCCTTTGACTTCAACCTCTAAAACATCCGCACGACCAATCACAACCGAAAGCGGTAACGCACCGGAAGCACTTGCAACATCTCCCGCTGACAATGTTTTACGCAACTGGACAATACCCTTGGCGTCAATCACTTCTACCCATGTTGCCCCTTTGGCTTTAAAAACGACCAATCCTGGCGCCACAACTGAATTCACAGCGGTAGCGCTACCGCTATCCGTCTTCACTACAGGTGAGGCCACGGGGGCTTCTTTAACAGTCACAACAACAGGAGCGGATACAGGCTGGGCAGGGTTTTGCGAGACTGACGACAAACTACTCGCGCTAGCTTGTTGAACGACTTGCGGAGTCTCAGGAACAGTACCTGATTCCACGGCGCTCTGCGGCTTAGTCACATCCACCGATACAGGGGTGACCGGCACAGGGACGGCCAATTGATCCGCATCTTTTGAAGGATTAGACGATTGAAAGTCGGGAAAAAACAAGAGCGCAACAACCCCTACCAACAAAGCAGATACAACCAAAACCACTGGTTTTGCAATGAACGCAGGAAATGAGAGTCCACTGGAATGACCATGGGTGTGAAATGGTGTATTAATTCCGCGCTCCCCCGAACTCAATAAGGGTGCATTAGTTTTCGGGAGCTTATCCAATATCGGTGCCGAATCAATTTTCAGTGCACGACAGACACTGGATGCTAAAGCGCGAACAAACACCGAGTCCAGAAGCAAATCCAGCCGATCCGCTTCCAGCGCTTCCAGTTTTTTGACCGGGATTTTCATTGAAACGGCAAGCGCGGCAACATGCAGCCCCGCGTCTTCTCTGGCCCGGCGCAGCATAGCACCGGCGGTCAACGACCCAACCTCAACGGAGGTGGGCTCATTGGTTTGACTTGTAGTCACCTCGTCATTCATCGAAAGCACTCCGTTCAAAAGCGGAAAATTCACGTGACTGCGGAAAACGCTTTTTGAGTTGTGCGCTTAGTTGTTCAACTGCATCACGGTGACCCAATTTACGCTCAACACGAATACCCAACCACAGCGACTCAGCATTAGCTGACTCGCTATTATTCAACCTACGCGTGTAAAACTGAGAACGAAGAAATTCTCCACGTTGGTACAGTAACAAGGCAAGGTTATAGCCTGTGAAAGGATTACCAGCATCAAGCTCGTAAGACTTCAAAAAACTTACCTCTGCAGCGTCACGAAGACCCGCCTCCAATTGGCACTCACCTTGCGTCATCCAGGTTTTTGCTCTTTCGCCATAAGCTGGATTAGCCAAAGCACTGCTAAACAACGACACAGCCTCTGAAATACGCGACTGCTTGCACAGCATTCGACCGTAATTGTGCTGCACCGTCGCAGCTTTCGGATTGAGCGCCAATGCTCGTCGAAAGCTCTCTTCAGCCAAAGGTATGTCGTTGAGGCGCATATAAATTAAGCCGCGCAGATTGAATGCCTCAAACCATGTTGGATCGGCCGCAATTGACTGTTTCAGCGCGTCCAATGCAATGGTCGTCTTTCCATCATTGAAATACAGAACAGCCAACGTAAGGTGTCTACGAGCTCTCGTTCGGCTCTCTGGCTCGTCTGACTCAGTCACCAAATCATTGTTGGTCGCCGGACTTGGCACATTAGATGCACAACCGATCAAAGTACAGAGCACAACAAAAACAAGGTAGCGCCACTTTGGCGACAAAGATGTCAATCGCCCAATTTCAAACCTATAGGCCATTGGAAACATCCTTTCGCCCATGGGGGGCAATATCAACTACGGATTTCAGCATAACAACACGCTGCTTGGCTATGCGACCGTGAACCCCCGTTCTATCCTTGACATCGCCCGCTAGTTGGCCACACGCAGCATCGATATCATCACCACGCGTCTTGCGGACAGTCGTAATGATTCCCGCATCACTCAAAATTTTCGCAAATACGGACACGGCATCATTTGAGGATCTCACTAACCCTGATGCCGGGAAGGGATTAAAAGGTATCAAATTGAATTTACACCAGCTACCCAAACTCAAATCCTTGCGAACCAATTGAACCAACTCTTGGGCTTGTTGCGGGGAATCATTTACGCCATCCAGCATGCAGTACTCAAAAGTAATGAAATCGCGAGGGGCAAATTCCAGGTAGCGTTTGCAGGCGTCCAGCAGTTCACTGATTGGGTACTTGCGATTCAATGGCACCAAATTATCCCTAAGCGCATCGTTTGGTGCATGCAACGAAACCGCCAGAGCGACAGGGCAATCCAAGCCCAATCGATCCATCATTGGCACAACACCAGAGGTAGAAACCGTTACCCGACGTCGCGACAATCCATAGGCATGGTCATCTAGCATCACGCGAAGAGATTGAACCAATGCGGCGTAGTTCTGCAAAGGCTCGCCCATCCCCATCATGACCACATTGGAAATGACACGCTCTGTTGAACCCAGATGTTTACGTAAAAAGTGCTCTGCAAACCAGAGCTGCGAGACAATTTCCCCAGCGGTCAGATTACGACTGAACCCCTGATGCCCCGTCGAGCAAAATCGACACCCCACAGCGCAGCCGGCTTGTGAGGAAATGCACAACGTACCCCGATCACTCTCCGGGATAAAAACAGCCTCAACAACATCACCATGACCAACATCGAACAACCACTTAATGGTGCCGTCGGCGGAGATATGTTGTGAGACAACGCCAAGCGCCTGAATACGCGCAGTCGTTTTAAGCTTTTCGCGCAAGGACTTGGCAAGATCACTCATTTCATCGAAATGAGCTGCGCCTTTTTGATGAATCCACCGGAACAACTGGGTCGCGCGAAAACGCTTTTCCCCCAGCCGATCACAAAAAGCGGCCAATCCCTCAAGATCAAAATCAAGCAGATTGGCCGTCATTGCAATAATTAACGTGAATAAACGTTCATGCCAGGGAAGAAGAAGGCAATCTCAGCGGCTGCGGTCTCTGCAGCGTCAGAGCCATGCACAGCATTGGCATCAATACTGTCTGCGAAGTCAGCACGAATCGTACCGGGTGCAGCCTTCTTTGGATCGGTAGCGCCCATCAAATCACGGTTTTTCAAAATAGCGTTTTCGCCTTCAATCGCCTGGATCATGACGGGGCCAGAAATCATGAAATCGACCAAATCTTTGAAGAAAGGGCGGGCTTTGTGCACTGCATAAAACGCTTCTGCGTCACCGCGTGACAAATGCGCCATGCGTGCGGCCACAATTTTCAGGCCAGCAGCCTCAAAACGCGCATAAATTTGACCAATGACGTTTTTTGCCACTGCGTCAGGCTTGATGATGGAGAGAGTACGTTCGATTGTCATAATATTTCCTGAACTTAAATAAATTTCCTGCCCCCTATTGGAGCAAAGCCGCAGATTTTAGCATCCAAGGCTATTTCCCACGGCGTCCACCCCTCGGGCCACCCTGAGCACCCCGAGGTCGCTGATTTGCGTCCTGACGCTGACGTGTGAAACTATCGGCACCGATATACCCAAAAGCGGTTTTCATCGGATCAGGCTGACTAGCGTCGCCTTGACGTGGCCCTGTTTTTTCCTGTCGATAATTGCCCCCGCGCCCGCTATTTGGCGGGCGGCCAGAAGCATTCGGTTGCCGGTCACCGGCTTGCGAATTACCACGCTGTCCATTGTTGGCACCGCGTGGCCCGCCAGTGCGTCCTCCACGCCTTCTGCCTGCTCCCGATGCACTGTCTGGCCCGCCTTTTGAAAAAGGCTCTCGTGCAGAGCTATCACCATCGACACCGGGAGCTTGTTCCCCACGTGCACCAGCAGCCTGAACCAAAGCGCGAATATCCCCCTCATCCAACTCCATCCAGCCACCACGTTTAAGCCCACGCGGCAAGACCATCGCCCCATAACGGATACGAATCAAGCGACTCACCGCATGACCAACAGCCTCAAACATCCGTCGAACTTCACGATTGCGCCCCTCAGAAATCGTAACCCGGTACCAGCAGTTGGATCCTTCACCACCGCCAGCCTCAATCGATCCAAACTGCGCCACGCCGTCGTCAAGCTTGACGCCGTCTAGCAACATCTGTTTCTCGTCCTTACTGAGAGGACCCAAGACACGTACCGCATATTCCCGCTCCAACCCAAACCGCGGATGCATCAGATTGTTAGCCAACTCACCGGCCGTTGTGAACAACAACAAGCCTTCGGTGTTCAGATCCAGACGACCCACAGACTGCCATTTACCCTGGTGCAGTTTGGGTAAGCGACGAAATACGGTTGGGCGATTTTGAGGATCGTCATGGGTTACGACCTCGCCCACCGGCTTGTGGTAAGCGATCACCCTTGCTGGGGGCGCATCAATCCGAAATCTAATCGGTTTCCCATTGACTTTGATATTGTCCCCAAATTGGATTCTTTGCCCGACGTGTGCTGGTTCGTTGTTGACGGATATCCTGCCCTCAAGAATCAATTGCTCCATTTCAAGCCGAGAACCCATTCCGGACTGAGCCAGCACCTTATGCAGCTTGGGAGTCTCAGCCAACGGAGCCAAGACACGTTTGGGTGGTGTTAAGTCAACCAACTCTTCATCGGCGTCGAATTGACCAGAAATCACATCGCTAAACCGATTATTCAAATCCAATTCCACAGGCGCAGCCGAAACAAGGGGAGCGACACCAACAGCAATATCGGTAATCGCCTCGTTTTCAGCACTAACGCCCAATGCAGGCGCTCCTTCGGGGGTAATGTCAATCATTGTTAAATCCATTTAAAGTTGGAGTTAGCCCGGAGCCCAACGCGTCCAGAGGTATATCCAGTTGTAACTTCGCATCACCTACGGAGTCGTCACGCGACACGGGCAGAGCAATAACATCCTCAACCGTCTCAGCAAATGCTTCAAAAGCATTACCCTGCTGTGCCGGACTCTCCAACAAAGGGAGCTGATCCAAAGAAGCCAGTCCCAAGTCGTCCAAAAATTGCTTAGTAGTTGCAAAAAGCGCGGGGCGCCCAACAGCCTCCCTGTGCCCAATTACCTCAACCCAGCCACGATCCTCCAACTGTTTAATCAGCAAAGAATTAATCGTGACACCGCGAATGTCTTCCATATCCCCCCGGGTAACCGGCTGCCGGTAGGCAATAATTGCCAGCGTTTCCAATGTTGCACGCGTGTAACGAGGAGGCTTTTCGGGATGCAGGCGGTCCAGATACTCACGCATTTCCGGCCTACTCTGAAACCGCCACCCTGTCGCGACGGCCACCAGCTCTACGCCTTTGTTCGCCCAGTCGTTTTTCAACTCTTCCAGCAGGATTTTGATCGTATCTGTTCCAAGCGATTCTTTGAAGAGCACGCGCATATCACGCACCTGCAAAGGCTGCTGCGAGCAAATCAATGCAGTCTCCAAGACTTGCTTTGCTTCCGCCATATTCATATTCAGGCTATTCCGGAAACGTCACCTACTAGTGACCAATCATGTTGATTCCATTCGGAGGGCAGCAGACGTGAAGACCTCACCGTGCCTACGCTTGACCCTTGGTCAAGGTACTTATGGGTTTTTCACCCCTTACTAGGATTGTAGCGCAGGCTCCATGTATCAAGTAAGCCCCTGAAATCTGCTGGCAGTGGCGCCTCGAACACCAATGGCACACCCGTAATAGGGTGTACCAGTGCCAATCGACAGGCGTGAAGAGCCTGACGAGCCATGCCTGGAACAATAACGCCGCCATAGACCACATCCGCCACCAATGGATGCCCCAACGACGCCATGTGCACCCGGATCTGATGGGTTCGTCCGGTGTGCAAAATGCAACGAACGAAACATCCGGCGTCCGCATTGTCCAGAAATACCACGTCCGTCTTTGCCGCTTTCCCAGGGGAGCGCTCCAGATCGACCACCGCCATGCGCAAGCGATTTCGGGGGTCGCGCCCTACCGGGGCATCCACACAAACCGTCTTTGCCCCCATCCACGGACGATGCGCCACGGCGAGGTATTGTCGGCTAACTTCGCGAGCGGCAATGGCCTGCACCAACGCATCCATGACCAATCGTGTGCGCGCAACCACCATCAACCCACTGGTGTCTTTGTCAAGTCGGTGAACAATACCGGCCCGAGGAATCGAGGCGCTGGTTTTGTCGTAGGCCAGTAGACCATTGAGCAGGGTCCCACTCCAATTTCCGGGCGCCGGGTGAACAACCAAGCCCGCAGGTTTGTTGATAACCAAAATATGTGCGTCTTCATAAACCACTTGCAAAGGCATTTCTTCCGGCTTGAACGCCTGGCTCTGCGGTGTAGGTCTCAATTCAATGGTGACGCCGTCGCCAGCTTTCACCCGATGAGAGGCTTTCCGAATTGGCTTAGCATTTAACGAGACAAGCCCCAGCTCAATCAGCTGCTGCAAATAGCTTCGTGAAAATTCCGGCACGATATCAACAAGCGCCCGATCAAGACGCTCCCCGTGCTGACTCGTCGAGATCGTTACCTTGCGCCACTCAACGTCCGCAGTGGCCTCCTCCACTTCGTCCGGGTCTGTCATTGGTGGGAGGCTCGATATAATCGTGTCGGTCTGTTTCAAGAAAGTTCCCAATA
>CAJASG010000286.1 GCA_903944555.1 uncultured beta proteobacterium | reverse complement strand
TTTGGCGCCTCCACGCCGATCGCCGAGCTGCTCGACCCCAGCGTGGCGCTGACCTACCTGCTGTGTGCATTGGTGATGGTGGGCTTTGTGGTGGCGGTGACCCTGCACGGACGCATCGGCTGGAACGACGCCGCCTTTGGCGCCTTGGTGGGGGCGTTTCCCAACACCGGCTTTATGGGCGTGCCATTGCTGGTGGCGCTGCTGGGGCAAAAGGCGGCTGGCCCGGCCATTGTCACCATCTTGGTGGACATGGTCATCACCTCGTCGCTGTGTATCGCTCTGTCGCGTTTGGGCACCCATGCCACTGGCAGCAGCGGTATCTCAGCCGGGCAGGCGGCCAAAAATGCACTCAAAGGCGTGGCCGCCAACCCCATGCCTTGGTCCATTCTGGCGGGCGCCCTGGTGTCGGCCCTGCAGCTGGAGCTGCCCAAACCCGTGGTGAACACCGTGGGCCTGCTGGCCGATGCGGCCTCGCCGGTGGCGCTGTTCACCATTGGCGCGGTGCTGGCGCGTTCACAGATGCTGGCGCGGGATGACAAGTCGCACGAAGTCCAATGGCAGGAGTATGTGCCCGTGGCGGCCATCAAGCTGTTTCTGCACCCTGTGCTGGTATTGCTGGTGGGCGGTGGGGCGATTGCGCTGGGCGTGCCGCTGGACCGCTTTGCCCTGACCGTGCTGGTGCTGCTGGCCGCCTTGCCGAGTGCCAGCAATGTGTCGTTGTTGGCCGAGCGCTTCGGCGCGGACAACGGGCGCATTGCCCGGATCATTCTGGTGTCCACGGCGGCGGCATTTTTTACCTTCTCGGGCGCAGTGGCGCTGATGACCGGGCGCTAGTCATTCGGACCACGGATGGGGGGTGCCTGCTGCAGTCTGCAGGTAAGCTGATTTGCTATAAATATTGGAGCTGCCTGCGCAGTATCTGCGGGGTCTAGAGCCCTATTTGTCACTTAAATTCGAGTGATCCAATTACCCGCCGCGGACCAAGTCTTTGCAATCGTCCCCGATCCGCTACTGCGCATGGCTCAAGTGGACCAGCCCATGGCGGCCGAGAACTGCGTTTTGTCGGTGTAAACCATCAGGGTTTCCAGCTGGGCCACTTCGATGCCCTCCACCAGGGCCTGCGCATTGATCTGCACGGCGTCGGTGCCGATCTGGCGGCAGGTGATCTCAAACGTGACATCCTGCTCCGGCAGTACCGGACGTTTGAAGGCGCAGCGTCGCACCGACGCCAGCACACCAATGCGTTCATTGGGCAATGACTGGGCGTAGGCATCGGCACTCAGCAATCCGGCCCCCGCCAGTTGGGTCACCGATTCAATCAGCATGACGCCGGGCACCAGCGGGTAGCCTGGGAAATGTCCCTGGACCACGGCGTTGTCCAGCGGCCAATTGGCGATGCCC
Organism: uncultured beta proteobacterium; assembly: GCA_903944555.1. Classification (GTDB taxonomy): domain Bacteria; phylum Pseudomonadota; class Gammaproteobacteria; order Burkholderiales; family Burkholderiaceae_C; genus Allorhodoferax. The sequence continues at coordinate 1,959 of CAJASG010000286.1, read as the reverse complement.
GTATAGAGGCGCGGGCCATGGGCGATCAATTGCTTGCAGGCAAATATCGGCCCACGGTGGGGCAGCAATTGTTCAATCGCCTGGCGGTCCAGCGTGAAGGGGAATCCGGGAATGGCCTGTGTCATGTTGCGGCAAACCGACGAGCCACCAGCGATACATTGCTGCCACCGAAGGCGAAGGAGTTCGACATCACCGCTTCGATGTGGCAGCCATGGCGTGCCCGCAGCGGGATGTAGTCCAGATCGCAGCGTGGATCGGGGTTGTCCAGGTAGGCGGTGGGCGGCAGGGAGCCGCTGTTCAGGGCCTCAATGCTGAGTGCCAGTTCCAAGGCCCCGGCCGCCCCGATGAGGTGCCCGTGCATGGATTTGGTCGAACTCACGGCGACCTGACGGGCGGCACCGCCAAAGGCTTGGTGGATGGATTGGGTTTCAATCACGTCACCGGTGGCGGTGGCGGTGCCATGGGCATTGATGTACTGAATTTGTTCCGGGGCCAGACCGGCTTCCTGCAGTGCCTGTTGCATGGCGTAGGCTTGGCCGTCGACACTGGGCGCGGTCAGATGCTGTGCGTCGCTGCTGCAGCCGTAGCCGGCCAACTCGGCCAGGACCCGGGCCCCGCGTTGGTTGCTGTGGGCGGCGCTCTCTAACACCAGAGCGGCTGCGCCTTCGCCAATCACAAAGCCACTGCGATCACTGGAGAACGGGCGGCAGCTGCGGGAGGGATCGCTGGCATCCGGCTTGGCCATGACGCGCAAGGCGTTCCAGCCCAGCATGGCGCCAGGGTTGAGCATGGCCTCGGTGCCGACCACCACGGCCGCATCCAGATACCCGTGGCGGATGGCCCGGTAGGCTTCACCAATGGCAATGGCCGAGGAGGCGCAAGCCACGGAATAGGTGTTGCTGGGGCCGTGCAGGCCGTAACGCATGGTGATGGCGGCAGCGGCGGCATTGGCCATGATGCGCGGCACCGTGAGCGGGTGCATGACGGTGGGGTCTTTGTGCTTCAGGCTCGGGTCGGACAGCGTCTGGTAAAAGCGCGCGTACAGGCTGTCACTGGTTTGCGAGCCGCCAAAACCGATGCCGACGAAGACGCCGACGCGTCGCGAATCGCTCGGCGGACAGGTAAAGCCAGCGTCGGCGATGGCCTGTGCGGCGGCTACGAGGGCAAATTGGGTGGCCCGGTCAAGGCCCTGGTCGGCGCGTTCCAGCAGAGTTTGCGGGTCCACGCTGGCTTGTGCCACCACAATGTGGGGCAGTCTCGCTGCTATATCTGGGGGGCAGGCGCCGATGCCGCTACGTGCATCCAATGCCGCTGCAAAGGTAGTGGCCTTGTTGGCACCCAGAGGGCAAATGATGCCGGAGCCGGTGACAACAACTTGCTTCACAGACCGTGACTCAGTGCGTGGTGGCTTGGGATTGGGTGTGTGCTTGCACCATGGTGTCGATGGCCGCCACCATTTCGGCAAAGCTCATGGGCAGAAAAACCATGGGGTCTGGAATCTGGAAGCCGTATTTGTCTTCGATTTCGAACAGCATCTCGATCAGACCCAGGGAATCCAGTTCCAGATCGGCCACTTTCAATTCGGGATTCTCAAATTTCTGGGGATCAACACCGGCCGTCGCCACTAAATAGTTCTTTATTTGATCAAATAACATGCTGGCTACCGGAGTGAGATTGGTGTGGGATTGTATCGGAATCGGGTGCCGCCCAAGGTGCGCCGCACACCGTGCTGTAAGGGGTGTTTGGCCGGTGCGTGCGTTAGAATTTGACGCTTTTGCACCCCACTGATTTAACCCGCAGTAATTCATGAGCAAGGCGCCTGGTCGGAGAGTAGCTGTCACAGGCGTTGGAATGGTCAGTCCCTTTGGCGGCGATACCGACGACTTCTTCGACCGCCTCATGCGCGGTGAATCCGCAATCCGTCTCTACGAGCATCCCACCTCGCCATCCCGGCTGGTG
>CAJASG010000285.1 GCA_903944555.1 uncultured beta proteobacterium | reverse complement strand
TGCGCGGGTTGATCGACTCAGCCTCCGGGCAAGAGCACCAGATTGCATTGCTGTGGAAGGCGATAGAAACCTTGTCCGTGCAAAGGGTGGACAAGGAGTGCCCGCCCGACTGCGTGCCGGGTGACGCGGCCCGTACCGAGTGTTTTGAGGCCGAGCGCCTCAACCAGCTGGTCGGGAAGTAACGATTTCGCTATATTTTTTATAGCTGCCTACGCATATCCCATAAGCTCTAGAGCACTAAAACACCGCGAATTCTTACTTCGCCACTCTCACCGCGCTTTTGGGCCGGAAGCCCTTGCACACCGTATCTACGGTTTCCAGATACGGCCCGCCAATCAGGTCTATGCAATAGGGCACAGCGGCAAAAATACCGGGTACCACCGATTTTCCGTCGGCATCTTTCAGCCCCTCCAGCGTTTCTGCAATGGATTTGGGCTGCCCCGGCAGGTTGATGATCAGGCTCTGGTCGCGCAGCACCGCGACCTGGCGCGATAAAATCGCGGTCGGTACAAATTCCAGGCTAATGCGGCGCATTTGCTCGCCAAACCCTGGCATTTCCTTGTGGGCGACGGCCAATGTTGCTTCGGGTGTGACATCGCGCAATGAAGGGCCGGTGCCACCGGTGGTCAACACCAGCGAGCAACCCGCATCCACCAGTTCAATCAGCGTGGCACTGATGGTGGCCTGCTCATCGGCAATCAGCCGGGCTTCAAAGGTAATTGGGTTGATCAAAGCGCGGGTGAGCCAGTCTTGCAGCGCTGGCAGCCCCTTGTCCTCGTAGACACCGCTGGACGCACGGTCGCTGATCGACACAATGCCGATCTTGACGGCGTCTGGGCCGGGCAGGGCAGGCGTGCTCACGCGGCCTCGCCTTCGTCCTCGCCAGAGGGTGCCCTGGCAGGAGCATCGTGCATCTGCATCAATTGCTCGCGCACCATTTGGAAAATATCGCGGTAGGAGCGGCCATGGCGCAGGGCTTCGCCGGGCTTTTCCGGCTTGGCGTCCTTGCGGGCCTGGCGTACCAGCGAGCGCAGCTGCTGGCTATCGGTGTCCGGGCTCAGGGTGATCCATTGGCCCACCGCATCGTCGTCGGCAATCAGGCGGTCGCGCCAGACTTCGGCCTGGTGCAAGGTGAGTGTTTCTTTGGCGCTGGGTGCGTGCTGTTCGGCCAGTGTGGTGCGCACGGCATCCAGGGTGGCGCTGTCCAACAAGCGCATCTGCTTGCCAATGAATTGCATTTGACGGCGGCGACCTTCAAAGTTGGTGATGCGTTTGGTTTCTACCAAGGCGTCCACCAGTTTGTCGGGCAAGGCCAGGCGTGCCATTAGATCAGCGCGCAGCGTGACCAATTCTTCACCCAGCTTTTGCAGCTCAGTGCTCTCGCGATTGAGGTCGGTGCGGCTCGCTTCATCGGTGCCTTTGAGTTCGCGTTTGTATTCGAGATCAAGCTCGCTACCCTCGGCGACGAATTGGCCCTTGACGAAATAGCCTTTTTTTAGTTTACGTGACATAGCCAAGTATCATAGCCTCCGCTATGAAGAAACCCAACGCAATCCCCCACACCAAGCCCGCAGACAGCGGATTTGCCTATACACGCCCGTATTTCGAGACTTTGGTCGATACGGCGCTGGCCCATGCCAAGAAGCTGGGCGCCACGGATTCCGGGGCCGAAGTGTCCGAAGGCTGTGGTTTGAGCGTGTCGGTGCGCAATGGCGAGTTGGAAAACGTCGAGCGTAATCGTGACAAATCGCTGGGTGTAACGGTGTACGTGGGGCATCGCAGGGGCAATGCCAGCACCTCTGATTTTTCCAATGCAGCTATTGTCCAGACGGTGCAGGCGGCATTTGACATCGCTCGTTTCACCGCAGAAGACACCTTTGCCAGCCTGCCAGACGCCGAAGACATTGTTTCGCCCGCCGACCGCGAGCGCAAGCTGGACCTGTTCTTTCCGTGGGCGCTGACCAGCGAAGAAGCGGCCCGCTTGGCACTGGAGTGTGAAGCGGCCGCCTTGTCGGTCAGTAAACGCATTACCAACAGCGAAGGTGCCGCCGTGTCGGCCCAGCAGTCCCATTTTTTCAGTGCCCATACCCGGGGTTTCCGGGGTGGCTACGCTAGTTCGCGCCACTCGATGTCGGTCTCGCCGATTGCCGGCAAGGGCAAAGACATGCAGCGCGACGCCTGGTACAGCTCCATGCGATCCGCCGATGAACTTGCCTCGCCCCAGGCAATTGGGCGCTACGCCTCCGAGCGTGCGCTGAGCCGCCTCAAGGCCCGCAAGATCCCCACCACCGAATGCCCTGTGCTGTTTGAGTCCCCCTTGGCTGCTGGGCTGCTGGGCACCTTTGTGCAGGCGATCAGTGGTGGAGCCTTGTACCGCAAGAGCTCATTCTTGCTGGACTCGTTGGGCAAACAGGTGTTCCCGAAACACATTGATATTTTTGAAGACCCGTTTGTAATGCGCGGCAAGGGCAGTTCTCCCTTCGACGACGAAGGGGTGCGCGTGCAAGCGCGCCAAGTGGTCAATGCCGGAAAAGTGCAAGGCTACTTCTTGGGCAGCTACTCGGCACGCAAGCTGGGAATGAAAACCACCGGCAATGCGGGTGGTTCGCATAATTTGACCTTTGCCTCCCGTTTGACCCGGCCCCACGACACGCTGGACGCAATGCTTCAAAAACTGGGAACAGGCCTGTTTGTGACCGAGTTGATGGGGCAGGGCACCAACTACGTGACCGGCGACTACTCGCGCGGTGCCAGCGGCTTCTGGGTGGAGAACGGACGCATTGCTTACCCGGTGCACGAGATCACCATTGCCGGCAACATGAAGACCATGTTGAAAGGCATCGAAGCCGTCGGGTC
>CAJASG010000284.1 GCA_903944555.1 uncultured beta proteobacterium | reverse complement strand
GCGATCCGGGAGGCTTCTGATCAGGTGGAATGCCTTGTGAACATGCTACGGCCTAGGCCCGTACGGGTGCTGGGGTATGGGGCGCAGCCCCATGGAAAGCGCCGAGAGGGATACCCGACCGGCCTACAGCCTGTGGGCGACGGCGCTCCAGTTTCAGGCCCTGCGGGGTGCTTGCCCGGTGCGGTTTCAACTTCGCGGTGTAGGTCGTTGCGTGCCACTGATGCCGCCTTGCGCCCTGAAAAACCGGCTGTTCAAAGCCACCAGATAGCCATTTTTTTACCTTCAGTTGAAAAATCTTCAACAAAATCAACACCTAACGGATGTATACATCGTATAAAGTAATGCTTGTACGAATTACAAGCATCGGCACCAGGTTCACCAGACTCCTTTGGAATTCCGAGCTCGGATAGACGCAGCCAGGATGTCCGCAGACTCCGTACGTTTGGCGTTCAGGGCAAAGTCAACTGCGGTCAGTCCCAAGCTGTTCTTCAACGTCACGTCTGCGCCAGCATCAAGAAGCAACTTCACTGAGGACGGGGTTCCAAACATTGCCGCCATCATGAGCGGCGTGCTCCCGTTGGGAGATGCTGCATCAATGTACGCATGGTTGTCCAGTAACAGCTGAATGATTTCAATATGTCCACCGGTGGCCGCGTAATGCAATGGAGCCCACCCTGGCTTGTTGACATCAGCATCGCGCGCTATTAATCGTTCACAGACCTCTGTCAACCCGTTTAGCGCAGCCAACATCAACGGGCTTTCATCCTGAGGTGTTCTGACCTCCACGTCGGTACCGGTGTGAGCGAGCAAAACATCTACCACCTTGAGCGATGACTCCCGCAATGCGATCAGTAGCCCGGCTTGACCTTTAGGGTTGACCGTATTGGGATCAAACCCACGCTGGAGTAATGCACTGACCAACAGCGCATTATCTTTCTCAACGGCCAAGAAATAGTCATCATACGAACCTGCATGAGATAAAGAAAATTGAATTAAAACAAATAGATACAAGACGTATCTAATGTAAATTCTCATACTCCAACACCATCGAAAAGTCGTGTGAAATTGCGACTGGTAGCCTCACCAATCACCTCAATGCTGCAATCCCTTATGGCGGCCAACTGCTTGGCAACGTAAGGTACATAGGATGGATTGTTGGTCTTACCCCTAAACGGAACCGGTGCAAGGTAGGGACTGTCGGTTTCAATCAGCAATCGGTCCATCGGGACCCAGGCGGCAACATCCCGAAGATCTTGTGCCGTTTTGAAAGTCAGTATTCCCGAAAAGGAAATATAGAAGCCCATCTCCAACGCAGCTTTGGCAACTTCCGCACTTTCCGTAAAACAATGAAAAACACCGCCAGCTGAACCAGCCCCGCCGTCTTCGCCCTCTTCCCGCAAAATGGCCAAAGTGTCTGCGGAAGCACTGCGTGTATGAATCACCAGTGGCTTTTTTAATTGGCGAGCGGCCCGAATATGGGTGCGAAAACGCTCGCGTTGCCACTCCAAATCAGCCACCGTACGGCCCCCAAGACGGAAGTAGTCTAAACCGGTTTCCCCAATAGCAACCACCTTGGGCAATGAACCGAGCGTTAGTAGATCCTCCAGCGTGGGTTCGGTAACACCTTCGTTGTCTGGGTGCACACCCACACTCGCCCAAAAATTCCCATATTGCAACGCCAATTGGTGCACATCTGGGAACTCTTCCAGCGTGGTGCAAATACACAAGGCGCGATCCACTTGGGCTTTCGCCATGGACGCACGTATTTCGCCCAAAGATGCTGTCAGCTCGGGAAAAGTTAGGTGGCAATGGGAGTCGGTAAACATGGATGTGCGAGTTCCCGGCCGCGCAATGGCAGCCGGAATGAAGGTTCAGATAGTCTGCGTTGGACGGTCGGAGGCCAGGTGCGCGCCCAGAATTTCTTCAATTTTCAGCCGCAACAACCTCGATTTCTCATCTTTGGGGAACAAGATGCCAACACCTTGCGCCCGCCCACCTGCCGCCTTGGCGGGGGTGACCCAGGCCACCTTTCCGGCGACCGGATAGCGCTGCGTGTCGTCCGGCAGGGACAGCAGCACATACACGTCATCCCCCAGAGAGTAATCCCTTGAAGTCGGAATAAACACGCCCCCTTCAGTAAACAGAGGAATGTACGCAGCATACAAAGCAGCCTTTTCCTTAATGGAAAGCTGAATGACGCTGGGCCGTGGAGTGGGGGTAGGTGACGTGCTCATGGGAAATGCTCAATGCGGTGAGTTTAGGGCCGTTTTGGCTTGCCCCACAAGTGCCTCTTGCATCAAGCCTGCATTGAAGGGATGGTCCATCGTTCGCATGGCACTCGCAAGCGCCTTGCTCCACCCGCTCAAAACCCCCATGGAGGGGGGCCTGCCCAGGTCAACCGGGTCAAAAAACCGCGGCGCGGCGCCTGTTTTGATGGCCATCAGATCGTGACACAGCTTGTGCAGTGCGTCGATGATTTGTGGCGGTGACCAGTCTTTGAAAAATAAGGTTTCGCCACGCGCCATGGCCTTGGGCAATGCGTTCCACACATTGGGGTCACGCCCTGACCCCGCGAACGCCATGGCATCCTCTGGACGCCCACCGCTGGCCTTGAGCATGCGCTGTGCCTGTGGCGTTGCCACGCCCTGAGATTGCATCCAATCCAAGCTGGACTGCGTGTCGGGCCAGTGCATGGAATGCCCCAGGCAACGGCTGCGGATGGTCGGAAGCAATTGGTGGGCGGATTCGCTTGCAAGAACGAATTTGACATCACCCGGCGGCTCCTCCAGCGTTTTGAGCAAAGCATTGGCCGTGATCGCATTCATGTTCTCTGCGGGAAACACCAAAACCACCTTGCCCCGCCCCCTTGCACTGGTGCGCTGGGAGAACTCCACCGCATCGCGCATGGCATCCACCCGGATTTCCTTGCTGGCCTTGCGTTTTTTGTCGTCGACTTCGGTCTGCGCTTTCTCGCTCAGAGGCCAACCCAAGTCCAGCATGGTCACCTCGGGCATTAGCACACAAAGGTCCGCGTGCGTCCGCACATCAATGGCGTGGCAACTTCCACAGATGCCGCAGGCACTAGAAATGCCCTCCCCCTGCTGCCTGGGTTGCTCACACAGCCAAGCCCGGGCCAACGCCATGGCCAAACTGTACTGACCCAGACCGGACGGGCCGTGCAACAACCATGCGTGCCCGCGCTGTGCCAGCAATTGGCGCGTCTGCACCCCAATCCAAGGGGGCGTCATGGCAGAAATCCTTGGTTGCGGACCGCCTGTTCAACTTCCATCCACACCACTTGAGCGGCCTGATTCGCATTGATTCGGGCAAATCGTGTCGGGTCTGCGGCCATTCTCAGCGCGTAACCATTGGCCACCTTCTCAAAAAATGGCAAGGGTTGCGATTCAAACTTGTCCGGTACCCGTGCACTGACCAGCCTTTGCGCCGCCACTTCGGCGGGCAAGTCAAACCACAACGTCAGATCAGGTTGCAGCACATGATGCACGCCAATCGATGCCCCTGGCACGGGCGTTCCCTGAACCCACTGCTCCAAAACCGAGAGCACTTGCCAGTCAAACCCACGCCCGCCCCCTTGATAGGCAAATGTGGAATCGGTAAATCGATCACACAAAATCACCTCGCCGCGCACCAAGGCGGGGGCAATGACCCGCACCAAGTGGTCGCGCCGGGCTGCAAACACCAGTAACGCCTCGGTCATGGCGTCCATGGGGTCGTTCAATACCATTTGGCGCAATTGCTCCGCCAACGGCGTGCCACCGGGTTCGCGGGTCAGCGTAACCGTCCGCCCCTGCGTCCGAAAGGCCATTGCCAGGCCCTCCATGTGGCTGGATTTACCGGCTCCGTCGATGCCTTCAAAACTGATAAAAAGTCCGCTCATCTTCTCTTTCATTGGCTCATTGTCCGCGCTGGTACTTGTTGACCGCACGGTTATGCTCATCCAGGGTCGTGCTGAACTGGCTACTGCCATCCCCTTTGGCCACGAAGTACAAGGCTTTGGACTGGGCCGGTTGCACGGCTGCCAGCAGCGCCGCCTTGCCGGGCATGGCGATTGGGGTTGGGGGAAGCCCGTTGCGGGTGTAGGTGTTCCACGGTGTATCGGTTTGCAAATCTACTTTGCGCAGGTTTCCATTGAAAGACTCACCCAGCCCATAAATCACGGTCGGATCGGTTTGGAGACGCATTCCAATACGCAGGCGGTTGCTGAAAACGGCCCCGATGAGCGGGCGGTCAGTGCCGCGGCCCGTTTCCTTCTCGATGATGCTGGCCAACACCAAGGCCTGCTCAGGGCTTTGCAGTGGGGTTTGGGGGATGCGTTGCGCCCAAACTGCGTCCAACTTTTTATCCATCGCGCGCATGGCACGTTGCAACACGGCCAAGTCGCTTGAACCCTTTGAGTAGGTGTAAGTGTCCGGGAAAAAGCGCCCCTCCGCAGGCGTCCCTGGTTTCCCCAGTTGTTCCATGATGGCGTTTTCTGTCAGGTTTTGCGATTGGGGCTTGAGGTACTCCGCCTTTGCCAGTGCCTCGCGCACCTGCCGAAAGGTCCAGCCTTCTACCAGCGTCACACTGCGCAAAGCCTCCTCCCCTTGCACCAGTTTGCGCAAAAGGCTGAGCGGGGTGGTGCCGGGGTCCAGTTCGTAGCTTCCGGCCTTGATTTTTCTGGACTCGCCCGACAGTCTGAACCACCAATACAGAAGGGTCGGATTTACAGGCACCCCTGCTTCGGCCACATTCAACGCGATTTCCTTGGCACTGGCGCCGGGTTCGATTGACAAATCTACCGTAGGTGTGGATAGGTCAAAGGGCCGGTTCAACCATCCGTAACCAATACCAACAGCACCAAGGCAAGTGACAAGCACTGCAACAAAAAATAAACGCACAGCCCTACATCCCTTGTGAAACGATGGGAGGAATCATAATTCAGCCAATATACACAGCGGGGATTAATGTAGTGACCGACAAGCAAGTAGTTTCGCCTCTGAATGGGGTGACCGCTCTCACGCACCTGGGAGTCATCAAAATCGAGGGGGACGAGGCTGCGAAATTCATCCACGGGCAGCTGACACAAGATTTTTCGCTTTTGGGCTTGGACAGTGCCCGCTTGGCCGCGTTTTGTTCGGCCAAGGGGCGCATGCAAGCGAGTTTCATCGGATTCAAACGCAGTCCGAACGAAATACTGCTGGTCTGTAGCCGCGACATTCTTGCGCCCACCCTCAAACGCTTGTCCATGTTCGTCATGCGAGCCAAGGCCAAGCTCAGCGATACTTCAGACGAAATTGCCCTGTACGGTTTGGCTGGTGATGCTATACAAAACATAGCTAGCCACGCACAAGCCGCTTGGTCGAAGGCCGATTTTGATTCAAAAAATGTGATCAATCTGTACCCCGCTGACGGGGTCCCTCGTCAACTGTGGGTTGCGCCCGCCGACACCCCTGCCCCCGCAGGCTCTGCGCTTGCGCTGGAAGTCTGGCTTTGGGGCGAGGTTCGTAGTGCCGTGGCAACCATCACAGCCCCTGTCGTTGAAGCGTTTGTGCCGCAAATGCTCAATTTCGAGTCAATTGGGGGGGTGAATTTCAAAAAAGGCTGCTACCCAGGCCAAGAGGTGGTCGCCCGCAGCCAATTCCGGGGCACTCTTAAACGCAGGGCGTTTGTGGTGCACGCCGAGTCCGCGATGGCAGCCGGAGATGAAGTTTTTGACTCCAATGGTGACGAGCAGCCTGTTGCCACGGTGGTGCAAGCCGCTCCCGCCCCGAGCGGGGGCTTTGATGCCATCATTTCAGTCCAGTTATCGGCTCTTGAAGAAGGTGCACTGCGTTTGGGACATATGGGAGGGGGTGAACTGACTGTCCTTCCACTGCCATACGCACTACTTGAAGACCTTTGAAAAATCCCGGCAAAAAAAGCATCAACAGCCTGTAAACTTGTGCCAATACAGCGGTTTAAACCGCTGAGGGATTCGCAGCCGTATTTGAACGAATAGCGTCAAGAAGAGATTGGGTTACTAAATGTCCGCACCATTGACCAAAGAAGAAGCCTACGCCCAACTGGGTGCCATTACCAGGGAGATGCATGAGGCTCTTACGGTGTTGGGTGGTAACCAGCTGCACGCCATCATGGGAGAGATTCCGGATGCTCGGGACCGCCTCGCCTATGTCGGAAAGATGACCGAAGACGCGGCCAATAAGGTGCTTACTCTGGTTGAGACGGCTAAGCCAGAATGCGACGATTTGGCCAAGCGCGGCGTGGAACTGGCGCATTCATTAACCCGCATGGCAGCGTCAGAGGACCTCAGCGTGGAACGCGCCAAGGGCTTACTTTTGGTTTGTGGGAAATTCGCAGATCGGTCCGCAAAATTTGCCGAAGGCCAAGCCTCTGCGCTCAGCGACATCATGATGGCGCAGGATTTCCAGGATTTATCCGGGCAGGTGATCAAAAAGGTCATCGACATCATCACCCGCACTGAAATGCAACTGGTTCACTTGCTGATAGACAGCGCGCCCGAATCGGTGGCAGCGGCCGCAGCGGCAGCCGGCAAAACCCCACTGGAAGCAGTTTCCGTTGATGAGCACAGGTTGGAGGGACCACAGACCGCCGACAACGCATTGCAACAAAACGATGTGGATGACCTACTGGCGTCCCTCGGGTTCTAAGCCATTTTTTATTCGTTTTGTAAACGGCGAACCATTGCAACGTGGGCGATACCCGCTTCCTCAAACGGGTCACCGCTGACAGAAAACCCCAAACGCGTATAAAAGCCTTCGGCTGTGCGCTGAGCATGCAGCATGACTTCATGGTCGCCGCGCGCATGTGCCGCAGCCAGTAGCGCAACCAGCACTTCCTTCCCCAGTTGGGTACCACGAAGCACTTGGGTGACCGCCATGCGCCCAATTCGGCCAACGCCCGGCGCATGTTGCACCAAGCGCCCGACGGCAATGGCCTCCCCTAAACCATTGCAGACCACGGCGTGCAGTGCGGTGGCGTCAGCGCGATCCCAAACCAAACCCTCGGCGATGCCCTGCTCGTCCACAAATACGGCGCTGCGCAGTGCGGACACCTTGGACTCCAGCACATCCCAGGCCCCAAGCTCCCGTCGGGTAATGGCTTGCCCGTCTTCGTAAGCTTCAAAGATACTTCGCAATGCGGCTGGTACCGGCTTGGAGGTCTGCGCCACCGGGTCGGCAAAGACGTAAACCAATTCCCCGGTCACCAGCAGCGTGTTGCCGCAAAACACGGCACCTTGAAACACAACGGAGGAAGTCCCGACACGCGCGCACTTCAGGCACACGTCCAGCACATCGTCGTAGTGGGCAGACGCGTGGTACTCCAGTGTTGATTTTTTGACGAACATGTCTCCATCCAACAATTGCATGGATGGCACGTATGGAAGCGCCAATGCTCGCCAGTAGTCGCCCATGGCGTTGTCGAAATACATCAGGTAGTGGGCATTGAAGACAATTTTCTGCATGTCCACCTCAGCCCAGCGCACCCGCATACGGTGAGAGAACCGGAAATCAGACCGTTGTAAATTCATTTGAAGAATACCTCCCGCAGCGCGCGCGCCGCATCCGCATGGGCTTGCGCCGCTTGCGGAATGGCACGCCCCATTTTGATGAATTCGTGCACCACACCACGGTAAATTTCCAGGTCCACCGCCACGCCAGCCATGCGCAGGCGGTCGGCAAACTGGACACCTTCATCCACCAGGGGATCGCACTCGGCCAAACCGACCCACGCCGGGGCAAGGCCTGACAGATCTGCCACTTGCCCGTCTTCGGTTATGCCGTCCAACGGAGCAAAGCGCCAGTCATCACGATCCTGCATGTTGCGAATGTACTGGTTAAAGAAATAGGTGATGTGTGGCTCTTCCAGCACAAAGCCATGTGCAAAAGTTCGGTGTGACTCGGTGTTTTGGTGTCCGGCACAGCCTGGGTAAAACAACAATTGCAAGGACAGCGGCAAGCCAGCGTTGCGAGCCTCTATGGCGCAGGCGGCCGCCAAGGTGCCTCCCGCACTGTCACCACCTACAGCGATGCGCTGCGCATCCAGCCCATATGAAGCACCCCGCTGCGCCACCCACTGCACGGCATCCCACGCGTCATTGTGGGCCGTGGGAAATTTGTATTCTGGTGCCAAGCGGTAATCCACCGACAACACAGCACAGCGCCCCAGATGGGCCAGGCGGCGACACAGGCCGTCGTGCGAAGCCACACTGCCAATGGTGAACCCTCCGCCGTGGAAATACACCAATACCGGCAAGCTGTCCGTGCTGTCCGCGTAGAGGCGCACGGGTATATCAAACCCATCACGGGCAGCAATGCTGAACGATTCGACCCGTACCAAGGCCTGTTTGGGCAACTCCAGCACGCCCGCCCCCGCCTCGTAGGCAAGACGGGCTTGCCCAGGGCTGAGCGCATGCAATGGCAGGTTGCCCGCACGGGCCATGCGCTCCAGCACGCCATGCATGGCGGGGGTTAACAGCGCTTTGGGATTGCGGTGATGGTAATGATGGGGACTCATGGTGTACGGTGTTCTTGCTACAGTATTGTTTTTTCCATCCTACACGCCAAAGCACCATGTCTCTCATCTACTACGTGACACAAGTTCAGTTTGAATTCGGCGCCATCAAGCTGCTCAAGCAAGAGTGCGAGCGTGTTGGTATTACGCGCCCACTCATCATTACCGACCAGGGGGTCAAAGCCGCTGGTATTTTGAAAAAAGCGCTGGACGCCCTGCCCGGCCTGCCGGTGGCTGTTTTTGACCAAACACCTTCCAACCCCACGGAGAGCGCTGTACGTGCAGCAGCCGAGGTGTTCAAGGCCAACCTGTGCGACGGGCTGATCGCGGTGGGCGGTGGCAGTGCCATCGATTGCGCCAAGGGCGTGGCCATTGCAGCCACCCACGAAGGCCCCCTGACCCATTACGCCACGATTGAAGGTGGCTCACCGCGCATTACGGACAAGGTCGCGCCCCTCATCGCGGTGCCCACCACCAGCGGCACGGGCAGTGAGGTGGCACGTGGTGCTATTTTGATTGTGGATGACCACCGCAAGCTGGGTTTTCACTCCTGGTTTTTGGTACCCAAGGCCGCGATCTGTGACCCTGAACTCACCTTTGGACTACCGCCCAAACTCACGGCTGCCACCGGTATGGATGCCATCGCACACTGCATGGAAACCTTCATGGCTCCGGCCTTCAACCCGCCAGCCGACGGCATTGGGCTGGACGGCCTGCAGCGCGCCTGGGCCCATATTGAACGCGCCACCAACAATGGACAAGACCGCGAGGCCCGCATGAACCTGATGAGTGCGTCCATGCAGGGCGCCATGGCGTTCCAAAAGGGGCTGGGCTGCGTACATTCGCTGAGCCACAGCTTGGGCGGCGTGGACCCCCGCATGCACCACGGTACGCTCAATGCCATGTTTTTGCCAGCTGTGATTGCCTTCAATGCACACGCCGAATCCATCCAAAAAGAGCAGCGCTTTCAGCGCATGGCCTACGCTATGGGCCTGGCTTCGGCCAACGACATCGGCGAAGCCATCAAAGACATGAACGCACGTTTGGGCTTGCCCACCGGCTTGGCCGCCATGGGCGTCACACCCGATATGTTTGACCAGATCATCACCGGAGCCATGGCCGACCACTGCCACAAAACAAACCCGCGCTTGGCCACGCCAGACGATTACCGCGAAATGCTGATCGAATCCATGTAGTTGGAGCAGACCTTACACCGGCCTCTTCTCAATCAGGCTGACAACTCGGCCAAGGCCTTCTTGAGCGCCGCATTCTCTGCGGTCAGCTCACTGATGGTTTGTTTGAGCCGGGCAATGATGCCTTCAGGGGATTCAGGCTCGGTACGCGCCACAGCGTTGGCCGCACGCACCTGCCGGGCCGCTTGCTGCAGCTCTTTCTTGCCACCGGCCACGGCCGTTAACTGCTCCTGCGCGGGTAGCGATGCCACCGTGGCGGCGGCATTGATGGAAATCGCCCCCGACTTCACCGCTGCCACCAATTCCGGGGTGGCCAACTTCTGGATTTTCTCGATCTGACTGATGGCCGTGCTGCTGACACGCGCGGCCCGGGCAATGGCCTCGCGGGTCACCATGGGCTCGGGTGCTTGTGGTCCGGGTGCTGCTGGCGTGGATGGAGCGTCAGTGCTTGTTTGCACTCGCGCGGCCATGATGTCTTTTTTTCGCAGGGCCAGCACGCCGCGCTGAAAATCGGAGACGCTGCGGCGGCCCAGATGCTGGTCGATCATCCACAGATGCACATCGTCCAGCGACTTGAACCGCTCGTTGTGCACGGTGTTGAATGCAATGCCATGTTTTTTGCAAATACCGTAACGGTTGTGCCCATCCACCAGTACATCCCCCCACAGCACCAGCGCATCGCGACAGCCCTCGGCCAGAATGCTGCGCTCCAGCGCAGCATGTTCATCAGCGGTCAGCGGGTCGATGTAGGCAAGCAGTTCTTCGTTAACCGTGATATTCATGGGGGTGCAGACAATGTGATGGCAGGGGCGCCATTCTAAAAGCCCGCAGCCTTCAATCCGGCATCAAGTCCCGCAAAGTCTGCTCAATTTCATGAAACAGGGGGCGCGTGGCGCCATCGTCCGCAAAGCACTGGTTGCGCAACTGCGCAAGGCCTTGGTACAGGGCCGATTCCCCTGAAAGTCCGGGGCTATGAACCAACAGTTCTTCCAGCAAACAGGCAAAGGCGCGCACCTCAATACGTTGCAAGGCATTGGCCAGCGCTGCGTCTTCGGGTGCATAGAAAGAAGCCGCACCAAAATCACCCAGCAGGGCAACGCCCTGCCCGTTGTGCAAGATGTTGTGGGCATTCTTGCAAGCGGCCAGCGCAACCACCCTGATGTTATTGATGAGCGGCTGTGGGGGCGCAGGGGGTGACGCAGCCGACGTCGCAGCCCTTGCGGCGGCTGACGCCACTGCTGCGCAGATTCATGCCGCTGATTTGCGAAATGATCGATCGCGCCTTGGCCAGCAAATCTTCAGCGACCCCGACCTGTCCGAGCCACGCGGCACCGCCTGCGCGGCCTGCCACCAGCCGGACCGAGGCTTCGCGGGCAACCACGGCTCACGCATCGGTGTGGCACTGGGCAGTCAGTCCGGTGCTTTGGGCCTGCGCAATGCGATGACCAACAGCTACGTGGGCTTCATAGAGCCGCTGTCTTTCATCACCACCAATGG
>CAJASG010000283.1 GCA_903944555.1 uncultured beta proteobacterium | reverse complement strand
CGCCCCCAAGTGTGAATAGCTAGGGGTCGTTGCAGACGGTTACGGCGTATTTTGGGGTTGCTGCAAGGCAATCCCGGTTTCTTTTGCACCAAAGCGGTGCATTTTTTCGGTAAGCGATTCGGGTGTGAGCGCAAATTTGGGGTTCGATCTATGGAAGGCAATTGCATTTTGGTTGGCCTGGTGGCCCCTCCGGTTACTTTTATGAGTTGACGTACGTTTCTTAACGGCAGATTTAGCGGGTTATTTAGGCCTATTTTCAAAATACTTGAAAAAAGTGCGCTGTAACCCGAATGACCCACTTGAAAATTGCACCAAGTTGGTGCAAAAAGAAACCTAAATTGCGTTGAAGCAATTAAAAATACGTCGTAACCACCTGCAAAGCCTCACTCACAGCACGGTGGGGCGGCCGCTGCCGCTCCACCGCACACCCGCCTACTCACATTTGGGTGCGCAAACCGCCTGGGATTTCCCCAGGAACTTGCGGGTGGTCAACTGGGACCGGGGTCGATGCTTGCCGCACAAGAAACAGGACATGGTGGATGCCCCTACATATGCGGTAGATGTGAAGGGGGAACCAGACACTTTGGACTTGTATCGGAGTCCATCATCCAGAATTGCTGACTTGGTAACGGGTTTGCTCATACCCCGATTTTATCGCCTTGGCGCTGACGGCCGTGAAATTACTCCACAGTCACGCTTTTTGCCAGGTTCCGGGGCTTGTCGACATCGGTGCCTCGGGCACACGCGGTGTGGTAGGCCAGCAGCTGTAGCGGCACCACGTGCAGGAGCGGCGATAGCTCGCCATAGTGCTCGGGCATACGGATCACGTGCAGGCCTTCGCCTGACTCGATACGCGTGTCGGCGTCGGCCAGCACGTACAAGACGCCGCCGCGGGCGCGCACTTCGTGCAGATTGCTTTTGAGCTTTTCCAGCAGTGCATCGTTGGGCGCGACCGTGACCACCGGCATCTCACTGGTGACCAGCGCCAGCGGGCCATGTTTGAGCTCGCCCGCCGGGTAGGCTTCGGCGTGGATGTAGGTAATCTCCTTGAGCTTCAAGGCGCCTTCCATGGCAATCGGGTAGTGCAGGCCACGCCCCAGGAACAAGGCGTTTTCTTTCTTGGCAAAGTCTTCTGACCAGGAAATGATTTGTGGCTCCAGCGCCAGCACCGCCTGCAGTGCGGCGGGCAGGTGGCGCATGGCCTTGATGTGGCGGGCTTCTTCGGCCTCACTCAAGCGGCCTTTGGCTTGGGCCAAGGCCAGCGTGAGCAGGAACAGGCCGGCGAGTTGGGTGGTAAAGGCCTTGGTCGACGCCACGCCGATCTCGACCCCGGCACGCGTCACATAGGCCAGGCTGCATTCACGCACCATGGCACTGGTGGCGACGTTGCAAATGGTCAGCGTGTGTTGCATGCCCAAGCTCTGCGCGTGGCGCAGGGCGGCCAGGGTGTCGGCGGTTTCGCCGGACTGGCTCAGGGTGACCACCAGCGTGTTGGGGTTGGGCACCGAGTCGCGGTAGCGGTATTCGCTGGCCACCTCCACCTGGGTTGGGATTTTGGCAATGCTTTCCAGCCAATATTTGGCGGTACAACCGCTGTAGTAGCTGGTGCCGCAGGCCAGGATCAGCACCGAATCAACCTGCGCAAACACCCGTGCGGCGTTGGCACCCGGCGCGTGGTTGCCTTGCTGGTCGAACAACTCGGGCACGATGCCTTCCACACCTTCCAGCGTGTCAGCAATGGCGCGCGGTTGCTCAAAAATTTCTTTTTGCATGTAGTGGCGGTACGGCCCCAGCTCGGCCGCACCACTGTGGGCGTGTACGGTCCTGACCGGGCGCTGCGCGGGTGCCACGGCCTTGTGGTCTTTGTCGACCAGCCAGTATTTTCCCAGCTGCACATCGACCACATCGCCTTCGTCCAGATACACAATTTGGTCGGTCACACCAGCCAAGGCCATGGCGTCGCTGGCCAAAAAGTGCTCTTGCCCGTCTTTGCCGACGCCCAAAATCAACGGCGAGCCGGCGCGTGCGCCGATCAGCCGGTGCGGCTCGTCCTTGCAAAACACCGCAATAGCGTAGGCACCGTGCAGTTGCCCCACGGCGGCCTTGACGGCTTCAAACAGGTCGCCGTCGTACAGGCTGTCAATCAAATGGGCGATGACTTCGGTGTCGGTCTGGCTGTCAAACACGTAGCCACGGGCTTTCAGGCTGGCGCGCAATTCATCGTGGTTCTCAATGATGCCGTTGTGTACCAGCGCGATGCGCCCGGGGCGCTGGTTGGCATCGGCCCCGGTGCCGTGGCTGAAGTGGGGGTGTGCGTTGTGCATGGCCGGTGCGCCGTGGGTGGCCCAGCGGGTGTGGGCAATGCCCAACGTACCTTCGATGGAGCCCGACGCCACCTGCGCGGCAAGCTCGGACACGCGCGACGTGCTGCGGGCGCGGCGCAGGCCGCTGAAACCGGCTGCGCCCGCCGATGCGCCGTCTTGGGCATAGACCGCAACACCACAAGAATCGTAGCCACGGTACTCCAACCGCTCCAGGCCTTGCACCAACACGGGAACGATATTGCGGGTAGATACCGCACCGACGATGCCACACATAGACTGACTCCCTGTGAAATGAATGAGCGGATGTTAGTGACGGATTGAAAAAATTAAAGATCAATATTTATTAATTTTTGAATCAAAATTTCACACCAATGAATTATTGAATTAATATTCCAAAAAATATTCGAACATGAAACCAATCTCGCTTGAACCCATTGACCTGCTGCTGCTAGCCCAACTGCAGCAGGATTCCAGCCTGAGCAACCAGACCCTGGCAGAACGCGTTCACACCTCCCCCCCGACCTGCCTGCGGCGCGTGAAAAGGCTGTTTGAGGCCGGGCTGATCGAACGCCAAGTGGCGATCCTGAACCCGGAAAAATTGGCCGCCACGGTGGGCTACGGCCTGACTGCCATCGTGGAAATCACGCTGGACCGCCAGGACGCGCAGGCGCTGGACCGGTTTGAAGCCAAAGTAGCGGACATTGCGGAGGTGCAGCAGTGCTACCGCGTGTCACCGGGGCCGGACTTCTGCCTGGTGGTGCATGCGGTCCACATGCCAGCCTACCAAGCGCTGGCGCAGCGCCTGTTCACCAGCGATGCCAACGTGCGTAACGTCAAGGCATTTTTTAGTATCAAACGCAGCAAGTTTGGGGCGGCACTGCCACTGCACAACCCACAGCCCTGAAGCCGCTCAACCCAGGGCGCGTGGCAAGGCCATCCTGATACAGCAGCCACCATCCACCGCACCCTCGGCAGACACGGAGCCACCGTGGCGCTCCACCATCTTGCGGGTGAGCGCCAGCCCCATGCCAATGCCCGCAAATTCACGCGGACTGTGCAGGCGCTGAAACACATGGAACAGTTTGGCCTGCAGGGCCGGGTTAAAACCCACGCCGTTGTCGCGCACAAAAAACGTACAGCTGGGCTCCACCACATCCGCCGGACCCGACTGGTGACCGACCTCGATGGTCGCCTGGGCCCGTGTTGCTGTGAATTTGACGGCATTGCCCAGCAGGTGGGCCATGGCTTGGCGCAGCTGGATTGCATCCACCCGCACATCAGGAAAGTCATCGGCAATGCGCCACTCCAGCTCCCGCTGCGGATGCTGCGCCTGCAAGGCCTGACACAGCTCCGCCACCATCGGGCCCATTTGCACCGGTGCCACATGCAAGGGCACCATGCCCATGCGGGAATACTCCATCAGCCCGTCCATCAGCACTCCCATGTGCCGGGCCGACCCGGTGATGGTGGCCAAGTGGGCCTGGGCCTGCGCGTCCAGCTGCGGGCCGGCGTCCTCCTGCACGATTTCGGCAAACGCCAGGAT
>CAJASG010000282.1 GCA_903944555.1 uncultured beta proteobacterium | reverse complement strand
GGCGCCAAGCGCGTGTGCGTCACCATGTGTATCGGTGGCGGCATGGGCGCAGCGGGCGTTTTTGAAGTGCTGTAACGCACCGGACAGCCAACGCTGACAACCGGGGCCGTGCCTGCGCACAATACGCAGCACGGCCCTTTTTTTGACTATTTTTCTTGGTAAGCCCCCATGACATTGCGCACCACCATCGATTTCTTGTTGCACGACTGGCTCAATACGGCAGCACTCAGCGAACGCGAGCGCTTCGGTGACCACAGCCGTGAAACCTTTGACGCGGTGCTGGACACTTGTGAGCGCATCGCCCGTGACAAATTTGCGCCGTTCAACCGTTTGGTGGACACCCAGGAGCCCCACTTTGATGGCGAGAAGGTGATCCTGCCCCAAGCCACCCATGACGCGCAAAAGGCCTACGCCGAATCCGGCATGCTCAGCGCCGCGCAAGACTATGAGATGGGCGGCATGCAGCTGCCCTACAGCGTGGAAGCGGCGGCTAACGCCTTCTTTGCCTGTGCTTCGGTCAGTATTGGCTCGGGCATGCTCACCACGGGCAATGCCAACCTGCTGATGACGCATGGCACCGCCATGCAAAAAGAGGTGTTTTCCAAGAACGAGTTTTCAGGCCGTTGGTCCGGCACCATGTGCCTGAGCGAACCGCAAGCAGGCTCCAGCCTGTCGGACGTGGTAACCCGTGCGGTACCAGACGGCGACGGTTTTGAGACCGATGCATTGGGCGCCCGCTACCGCCTCAAGGGCAACAAGATGTGGATCTCTTCTGGTGAGCACGAGATGACCGAGAACATCATTCACCTGGTGCTGGCCAAAATCCCGGATGCCGATGGCAAGCTCGTAGCTGGCACGCGCGGCATTTCGCTGTTCATCGTGCCCAAGAAAATGGTCAACGCCCAGGGCGAGCTGACTGGTGTGCGCAACGACGTGGCGCTGGCTGGCCTGAACCACAAACTCGGCTGGCGCGGCACCACCAACACCTTGCTCAATTTTGGCGAAGGTAAGTTCCCGGTGGGTGAAGATGGCCCCTACGGCAAGGGTGCTGGTGCGGTGGGCTATTTGGTGGGTCAACCCGGCAAAGGCCTGCAATGCATGTTCCACATGATGAACGAAGCCCGCATTGGGGTTGGCATTGCCGCCACCATGCTGGGGCTGGCTGGCTACTACGCGTCATTGGACTACGCCAAGAACCGCCCCCAGGGTCGCCCCATGGGGGCAGGTGGCAAAGATGCCTCGCAGCCGCAAACCCGCATCATTGAACACGCCGATGTCAAACGCATGCTGTTGGCACAAAAGTCCTACGGCGAAGGTGCCTTGGCGCTGGAGCTGTACTGCGCCCGGCTGGTGGACGAGCACCATACCGCTGGCGGCCATGTGGCCGACGAAGCCCGACTGTTGCTGGAAGTGTTGACCCCCATTGCGAAGAGCTGGCCCAGCGAATGGTGCCTGGAGGCCAACTCGCTGGCGATTCAGGTCCACGGTGGTTACGGCTACACGCGCGACTTCCCGGTCGAGCAGTACTGGCGCGACAACCGCCTGAACATGATCCACGAAGGCACCCACGGCATCCAGGGCATGGACTTGCTGGGCCGCAAGGTGCTGATGGAAGAGGGCCGGGGCATGCAACTGCTGGCCGCCCGCATGACCGCTACCATCAAGCGCGCCTCTGCCGTACCCGCCTTGGCGGCCCACGCCAAAGCGCTGGGCAAAGCCTTGCAAGATGTCGGCACCGCCACGCAGGCCGCCTGGGCCACCGGCAACCCGACCGATGCACTGGCCAACGCCGTGCCCTACCTGCAAGCCTTTGGCCACACGGTACTGGCCTGGATCTGGCTGGATGTGTGCACCGCCGCCTTGCAAGCCGATCCGGCACAGGCCGAGTTGGAAACGCAAGGGCGCATGGGCTGCACCCAGTTCTTCTTTCTCTACGAATTGCCAAAAATCGGCGCGTGGTTGGGCGTGGTGCAGTCGCGCGATTTGACCTGCGCATCCTTCCCGGAAGGTGCTTTCTGATTCTGGTGCGGCGAAACCAAGGAGGAGACCGCAGGGCGGGGGACGTTCGCGGAAGCATTCACCCCGGCGGCATCGGCTCCCACCAATCCGCGTAAGCGTTAGGCGCGGACGTCAGCTCCCGCGTGTAAGAATTTTCTTACAACAAATTCAGCATTGCCTGATAGGCTGAAAGAGCTTGTGGGCTGAAGATTGGGGCATGCATAACCTGAAAATTTCCACACGCCTGGTAGTGTTAATTAGTACTTTGGCGGTCATGTTGGTGGTCGTCGGTTTGACCGGTCTGTCAGGAATTAGCCAATCCAACGGTGCGCTCAAGGCGGTCTATGAGGATCGCACCATTCCGATAGGGCAGCTCGGCGATGTACAGCATCAGATGTTGCTCATTCGGCTGGCCATTGCCTATAGCGTGCTGGACCCCACCCCCGAGACCCTCGCCAAGAGCATTGCCAATATAGGCGACCACCTTGTCACCGTACAAAAGACCTGGGATGCCTACATGGCCACCACGCTGACCGCCGAAGAGGTGGCGGTTGCCACGAAGTTCAAGGAAGATAAAACCCGCTTTGTCCTAGAGGGCCTGCAGCCAGCCGTGGCTGCATTACGCGCCAACGACATCGCGGGTGCACAAAGTTTGATTCTGGAAAAGATTCGACCGCTCGCAGCCCCCGTGGAAGCCGGTATCGAAGCGCTGATGGACATCCAACTTACGGTGGCAAAGGCCGAGTACGACGCTGCCGCAGCCCGCTACACCACCACCCGGGGCTGGTCCAGCTTCGCCATCGTGGCGGCCGTGGTGTTTGCAGCACTATTTGGCTTGAGTCTGATTCGCGGCATTTCTCGCTCGCTGCGCGAGGCTCTGGACGTGGCCACAGCGGTTGGCCAGGGCGACCTGAGCCAGAGCATTCGTCTGGACGGCAAAGACGAGGTGGCGCAGGTACTCATCGCATTGTCAGGCATGCAGGATAGTCTGGCCCAGGTGGTAAGTACGGTACGCAGGGGGTCAGACGCGGTGTTTACCTCCAGTGCCGAAATTGCCAAGGGCAACCACGACCTCAGCGCCCGCACCGAAAACCAGGCCAGCGCCCTGGAGCAAACGGCGGCCTCCATGGAGCAACTCAGTGCCACGGTCAAGCAAAACGCCGACAACGCCCGCCAAGCCAACCAGATGGCCCAAAGCGCCAGCACCACGGCGACCCAGGGCGGCGAAGTCGTGGCCCGCGTGGTGGAGACCATGAGGGGCATCAACGATGCATCCAAAAAGATATCGGACATCATCAGCGTGATTGACGGCATCGCCTTTCAGACCAACATCCTGGCCCTGAACGCGGCTGTGGAGGCCGCCCGCGCCGGTGAGCAGGGGCGCGGTTTTGCCGTCGTGGCCAGCGAGGTGCGTAGCCTTGCAGGCCGCAGTGCCGAGGCTGCCAAAGAAATCAAACGACTGATCAATGCCAACGTGGATCGGGTGGAGCAAGGCGCCGCGCAGGTCGATCAGGCTGGCACCACCATGGGCGAAGTGGTGCGTGAAATCAAGCGTGTGACCGATCTGATGGGTGCAATAAGTGCCGCCAGCAACGAGCAAAGTGCGGGCGTATCGCAGGTTGGCGAGGCGGTCATGCATATGGACCAAGTTACCCAGCAAAATGCGGCGCTGGTGGAGCAAATGGCCGCAGCAGCCAGCAGCCTGAAGGCGCAAGCGTTTGAGCTGGTCGAGACGGTGGCAGTGTTCAAGGTGATAGAGGCCCCCACGCTCTGCGCAATCGCGGCGCCTTCAGCAAAGCGATTGCCGTCTAACGCCATCCACGTGTGAGAGCCATCGTCAGCCGGGGCGTGGTGCAATAGTCACGCGAATTGGCCTTCGCGTCCTAACCTTGACTTATTCAAGGTAGCATTCAAAAAAGACCAGCGAAATATTAAAAAACAATTAGGGAATAACCATGTCTACAGCAATCACTGCGCAAGACGCTGAAATACAAATCAGTGAGGCCGCTCTGAGCGGATTAGTCAAGGATATTTCAATCCCTCCGCGCCCCGTTGTCGTGCAACAAATGCAGGAGGAAATGGGGAAGTCCGACCCGGACATGCGTCGAATCGCGCAGATAGTCGGGCAGGATGTCGGGCTGACTGTTGCAGTTCTCAAGATCGTTAATTCACCCATCTATGGTCTCAGCAGGCGTGCGGAGTCTGTTGACCAAGCTGTCGGATTAATTGGTTTCAAGCAACTCGGGATATTGGTCGCTGCGCTGGCCTTGCGAGGCCTCCTTAAAGGCGACGGCAACACCTTGGCGCGTTTCTATGACACATCGGCTCGGCGTGCCCAGGCCATGACGCACATGGCTAAGTTGACGGGTTTGGTTGACGTTGCACTGGCCCAAACCTTTGGACTTTTTTGCGACGTTGGAATCCCACTGCTCATGCACCGATTCCCCAACTACGTGCAAACCCTGAAGATAGCCAACGAGGACAGGGACCGCTCATTTACCGCGATTGAACAACAGGTTCACCATACCGACCACGCGCTCGTTGGTGCCTTGATGGCCAAAACCTGGGGTCTGCCAGGTAGCGTGACATTGGCGATTCGACTACACCACGATTACGAGGTTTTTTTGGACCCAAAGGTACCGGTGGAGGTGGTCCGCATGATTTCCATGAACATTGTTGCCGAAGAGGCCATACAGCGTTACGCCCAGGTTCACTCCAATGCCGAGTGGTCCAAGGGGGGTGACTATGTAGCCAGCATTTTGGCGATGGATGTGGAAGAAGTCGAGGAGTGGATCACGCAGTTGGTTGAGGTTTTTGCCCATGGTTTGGAATAGGTAACCCCAAAGCGCACCTATTGCCCCTGAGGCACCCACGAGCCCGTGAAGCCGGTAAATACCTGCAAAATGTTTGTTATCAGGAAATTTACCGCAAGGACAGTCCGCACCATCCAACAATTGTTTGACCTCACAGGCAAGACTGCCTGGCCACCTGAACAGTCGCATCGAGGAACAGCTGCCACATCGCTGCCAACCGCAATCCTGAATTGGAACATCGAAGGTGCCGTGCCCAGACGCTCACCATGGAACAGCTCAGCACCACAGTCAAGCAAATCCCCCCCGACCAACAACCATAGGCGTCGTTGATTCGCTGGAAGGGGTTTGGAGGCAAACATTTCAAAATGGATTGCGCAATCTGCCGTCAAATCGGCCTACTCAAAAGACTTGGCGGCAGATGCACCTTGCTTCAAATTTTCGGCATGAGTGAAACTCCGTTGCGACGGACCCTGGAAATACCCAGTAGGCCAAGTGCCAGCAACACTAGGACCACAGCAGGTGGTTCAGGTACCTGTGTGACGTAGACGCCTGACCAGCTGTCGTCGGCGTTCGCCATGCCCGCATTGATCGCAATCCAACCACCCCGATATCCATCACGCTCAATGCCAAGAGATGTGATTTCCATGCCAGCTGCATTCGCGTCCACAAGACTTCCATCCATCCCCGTTTCGAGAATCGTAAAGACGTCACCGTCGAAGTTTCCATATAGGCCGGTCTCTCCATTGATGTTCAGACCTTTGAAAACGGACCTAAAATCATCCACCGCAACAAACGCGGATGAGCGCCAGCGTGGCGGCTCACGGTCGTCGGTGCCATCGCCTCCGGCATCGTCAGGTGCCCCAGAAAAGGTCCAAAACAGGAAGTCGTCGAACTGCGAAGCTGCGCCGGTCTGCGCTTTCATGGAAATAAGCCCCGTATCGGTGTCAACAGTGAAGATTCCCTGGTTTTTCGGGACTTCGAAGTTGTAGATGCCGTCACCTGCCACCTGTCCATTAGCTGTGCTGGTGTCCTGGTTGAGGCAAGCCGCCTTGATAGCCGCATTTCCATCACTTGAACATTTCACCGTGACAGTTCGCGTTGCATCACCCCAAGAGCCCCAGAATCCCACCTTTGAGCCATCGAAAGAAAGGGCCTCGCCAATCGTCTTGAAGACCGGACTCAGGGCATCGCCGATGGTGGTCACACCCAAGCTTACAAGTGCCTTCAGCGCATGCAGGGGGTCGGACAAAGAAGAGACAAAAATGCCACCTGCCGTGGGAGCCCCCTCGTTGTCAAGGCCGGTGAAAACCACCCTTCCGTCTGATGCACTGGGCGGTGCTGTGGAACCGAATTTCACTGGATTATTGGAGCCATCAAGGATTGGTCCTCCCCCGATTCCGGTGATTACATCGCCGCTAGCGGCAATTTTGGAAATTGGTGATGTACCGCCCAATGCCAAAACGTCACGAAAGTAAATGCCCGTCTGGCCCACACCACTGCTGTCGGTCCAGTTGCCTTTAAACGCTACGATGTTTCCGCCTGTGGCAGTTGGCGAACCAGGGAACTGATCAAACCGCGTACCAGGCGTCGTACCCGGGACTTGAAAGTAACTCAAATCCGGGTTGGACGGGAACGTGGAGTTGTTGACGTTGCCCAATAGGCTGGCACCGGTGATCAGCGCACCACTTGGGTTGGAATAAACCCCTGACGTTCCGCCTCGGGTTGTAATTGCAGTGCCGTCCGGATTGACTCCGGTTTGGTACTCGTATGCCGGTGTGGATTGGCCACGAAACGTAACCATGTTGGTTCGTGCATCAATGCGTGGGAATGCAGGAAATTCGTTAAAGGTTGCTGG
>CAJASG010000281.1 GCA_903944555.1 uncultured beta proteobacterium | reverse complement strand
TAGTAGAAAAAAACTCAAGAGAAAAATTGCAGCAGTGAGCGCAACTGCAGCTCCCAGTGTTGCAATACTTTCAAGACCATCTATAGGCAAATAACCTATCCGTAAGCAATACAAGAGCGTCACTATGGAACCAAGCGCGACGCTCACGGGAACAGCCCCCTTAATTGACTTTTTGATCAATTCAAGGGCTTCTTTCATCTCATTCATGCCATTGGATTCATTGTCTTGGGTCCCTTTTACTTGACCGGAAGTTGCCAGTTTTTCACTCATATATACCCTTCTGGTTCCTTCTGTGTCACGTCAGGTCTTCAGGTTGCGCGCAAAACATTGCAGCACCCAACGAATGCAATTTCGCACGGGCAGCACGCGAATACGCTCCGCGAGGATGTGTTGCATTGATCATCTGCAGCTGCAATCTATCAATCGCAGGCATATCGTTAGCAGCAACAATAATGTCCATTAGGTTTTCGTGAAGTGCCTGCACATCGCGCAAAACAATCTTTCGTGCGTCTACAAGTCTGGGTAAATTCAGGCCATACAACTCAATCGATTTCGAAGCCCGAAGTTGCTTATCTGGGCCGATACAAGTTCTGCTTGCCTCGACACGGCCATCGTCAGGATTAATGTCAATCAGCGCAACGTCAGCGCGAACGGTTGGATCAAGCAATACAGGTCTTTCCAGTTGCTCGCAACGAGTGCCCCAATTCGCAATCGCACTGCCTGCCATTACTGGAAACCAGCTACCCTTCCCACGTGTTTCATCACTCGCCTCGTCTTTGCTGAGCCGGTTTGAGCGACCCGCCGAATAACGAAAGTTATCCCAGTCGAAGGCCAACCAAGGGTAACCATCATCAGCAACACCCGCAGCACGTTTGGCTTCTTTCTTGGGTCGGAAGTGGTCCACATCGAAGAAAGATTGCGGATCATTGCTCTCTGAATACCAACACTTGCCGTAAGACATCTTGGCCAAGTGCCGGCTAAATGATCGCCAAATTGGTGCTTTCTTCTCAATGAAGGCTTTACGTTTTACTTCTGGTAACTTTTCCAACTCTTGCTGGGCCCGTTCGGCAACCTTCAGAATTTTTTCTGGGATAAGTGCCGGGTTACGTTTTACGTAAATCAAGCTTTTACCGCCGGCTGTTGCAACTGCTTAATCAGTTCCTTCATCGCCTGGTGCCGCGCCTCAATCAGTGCCGGGGTTAGCGTCGGCTTGTCTGCATAGCGTACGTCGTGCCACGCGCGTAAAAAGTCTTGATACAGGGGTTCACGATCTTCAAACAGGAAACCTAGGCGAGCCAGTTGGTCGTTTACCGCTATCAACTCCTTCTCCTGCGCATCTGATTTCTTGGGGTTGTGCGCCAACTCGTTGCGCTCGTCAATTAGGCGTTGGGTTTCAATGTCCAAACTACTGGGGAGTCCAAAAATTTCAGTAAGCGTTGCGGTAAAGCCCATGCCCTTAGGGTCTGTATAGGGCTGCGCGGCTGTTACATGGCCTTCGTCATCTGTCGACAACACGCGGACCTCATTGCGTTTCAGGGCCGAGATGGTCAGCGGATTGTGTGAAGTGAGGATGATGTGGCAGTTTTTGGCGTCGGAAGCAATTCCAGTCCACTCTTCAATCAGCTCAAGGTAGCTGTGCTGCCAATGTGGATTCAAGTGTGTATCAGGCTCGTCGAGCAAAAACAGCGCCCGCTTCCCGCGCGAGACGCGAATCAGCCCCATCGCCATCAGCAACTGCCGTTCGCCATCAGACAAATCTGCAAAACCAATGTCTCCACTCGAATCCTTTTCCCGCGTCACCCAAACCTGCACGTCGCGAACCAGGTCGGATATATCCAAGGCTTCCAGGGCATAAAACAATTCGCTGTCGTTTTTGAAGCCCTCCGCGAATTTCTTCAGACCAGTCTGGTTCCGCAGAAATACAGCGTACTGCGCCTCTAGCTGCTGCTTATCGCGATAGTCGTCAATGCTGTTTCCCGACAACGCAATAGGGTGAAAGGCAGACGCTTGCAAAGCCCGCGCAGTGCGCCCGGCTGGCCCAGCCGCGCCCCAAAAGTTGGCTGCTTCTTCAGCTTTCTTTTCTTTCCCACCCTTGGCAAACCAGGGTTCACGAAAATGAGCGAGCGCTGAATGGAAGCTCGTAACTTTCAGTTTCTCGGCAAGCTCTTTGCTGACGGCCTTTTCTGGAAATGCGAAGTAAGCCAGCAAAGCGAGAACGCCATGAATGGGACGGCAGTAGAACAATCGTCGCTCCTGCAATGCTTGGGCGCAAGCCTCAGAGTCGTCATTGGTTTTTATCGCGTCGTAGTAGCGCCGTTGATGACCATCGAACAAAGCTTCAAGGCGTCGGCTTCCCCCTGAGTAGTATCCGAACACCAAGTCTGGAAACCATTCCGTTTTTCGCCGCTCGAACTCCGAGCGCTTCACCTCTTTACCATTCACCTCAATGAGCAACCCTCCTTGCAGGTTAGAAAGTGCAACCTTTATGCCATCTATGCGGTAGTCCACTCGAAATTGGAACTTGGGTTCGCCACGACGTAAGTCCACTGCTCGAAACACCTCGGTGATGGCCTCCATCAAGTTGGACTTGCCCGCACCGTTTTGCCCGATGATGACGGTCGTGAGCACAGACTCATCAAAATCCACTTCAAGTTTTTTTAAATTCTTGAAGCCGTCGATATAGACCTTGTCAAGTCTCATTGCGAGGCTCCAGCAATTCTTTGCTGTCCTCGACAAGCCCCTGATCCACCTCCCAAGAAAGTTGCTTGTAGAAATCGGCAACAGGAAGCTCGGACACCTTGAACAGCGTCTCAGCCGTGGCGGGTGTGCCAATTCGGCGCAGGTGGTCTGATAGGTAAGGCTTGCCCTTAACGTCATCGTCTTGACGGCTCTTGGTCATTGTTCTTTCCTTGATTGCGGCCATGGCGCGGGGTTTGCGCGGTTGGCGGGTTTTGGCCGATGTGGCGGTATCGCCGTGCTGCACCGATAAGCGTGCCAGCAGTGCGCTGGCTGGTTCGTCCGTAGGTTCTTGCGGAACCAGCTCGCCACGAAAGGCTTTGGCCAATACCAGTGGGCTCAGGCGCTGGGCCTGGGTGCGGGCTGCGGTGCAGCGGGTTTCGATGCGGTCGGCTAGGGCGAACAGGGCTTCGACGCGGCCGACGATTTTGGTTTGGTTTGCCAACGATGGAAGGGGAATTTCAAACTCCTTCACCTTTGACAAGTTCAGATTCGGCTGATTGCCGCCCTCTGCCAACTCGCGCATGTTGAGGTAGTTCGCCTGCAACGCCAACTTGACGTAGGCGCGGACCGCTTTGCTTTCATTCACTACGACCGCAGCACACGCTTGATTGATCGTGGTTTCGATGCCCAACTCCGCAACTTGCCCGCGCGTTTTTCCTTCGCCGTACATAGCTACCAGCAGAGTCCCTTTGGGAAAGAGCTTGAGCCGGTGAGCGGAAATAGCCGCAGGAGTGACGAACTCATTTGCACTGGTAATGACAGCGGCTGACGTGGCCGAACTTGTGATCCATGGCGTTCCACTGCTGGCAAAAAACTGGCTATTGGAGCGCAGCGGCGTTGACCCGGTGCCAACTGATGCAATGGTTGAAATTGATACTTTTGGCAACTCCGGTTCGGCAACCGCTGCGCCATCCAAGAATGCACCGTTCAATGCCGCATCCAACACCGTCTGCCGAAACCGTTTGAGCAAGGCGGGAATCGCATCGAAGCGGTCGTTGCAGGATTGGACGCGGGCGAGGAGAGTGTCGAGTTGGTTAGCGATGCGGGTTTGTTCTGACCGTGGTGGCAGTGCCACTAGAGTTTTCTCAAACACCCCTTTGGTCACATGTCGCAACCCCACCCCGCCATGGGCCACGTCAATCAACTCAGACAGCTTTTGATTGATAGCTGAACGGAAAAATCGTTTGTCGAGCAACGCTTCGTCAAAGTCGACACGAAAGATGTGCTGATTCAAAACAGCTTCACCACCGCGCCAAACGTGCGCCCCGAAGGAAGTTCCGGGTGTTCCAGACCATGCAAAAAGCAACTCACCACCGCGCAAGCGATTGCGTTCGTCAACTTCGCCTTGAAAGTGGTTAAAGGCAGAAGCCGGGTTGTTGAGGTTTTGAATCCGAACTATCGGCAGTCCACTGGTTTGCCACTCGTTGGGCTTGAATGCTCTTCCATTTTTTAGTGAGCAAAGTCCGCCGATTTCCGTATCAATCCAATTCTCTGGAAGCGCACTCATGCGTTAACCCCTGCGTCACTGTCCTCAGCATCCAACAATAAGTCTTCGAGCGCCGCGTCAGGGTCTTCGCCCAGCTCTTCGAGCAGGCTCCGCAGGTCTGCGATAGCGCCAGTGAGCTCCCGCATGACCAAGCGGGCTACGAGGGCGGGTTCGTCGCGCTGGGCCTCTTCCGTCTCGGCGTTGTCGTCTTTGAGCCAGCTAATGTCCAGGTTGTCCCCACGGGCCTTGATTTGCTCGCGGGTGTATTGGCGCCAGCGGCCAGCCTCACCCGTGTCCACGCGTTGAGCCAGGGCGGCAGGGCCGCCGCAGGGGTCTGCGCCAAACACGTCTTCAAACTTGTCGCGCGGCACATCTGGTGGCGCATCCGCAGCGGTGCGAAAGTAGTCGCGCGTGAAGGGGGTGCGTTTGCCAAACTGGGGCATGTTGGCGCGCATGTCGTACACCCACACTTGCTGGGTGTTGCCGGTGTCTTTTTTGCCCCGCGTGAAAAACAGCACATTGGTTTTAACGCCCTGGGCGTAAAAGATGCCAGTGGGCAGGCGCAGTATGGTGTGCAGGTTGCACTTGTCCATCAGGTCACGGCGAATGTCTGCACCCACATTGCTTTCAAACAGCACGTTGTCGGGCAGCACCACGGCGGCGCGGCCACCGGGCTTGAGGTTGCGGTAGATATGCTGCAAAAAGCAAAACTGCTTGTTGGCGGTTAGGTAAGTAAAGTCGGTGCGGGTGGGCAGGCCACCGCCTTTTTTGGTACCAAAAGGAGGGTTGCTTAAGGACAGCGTGGCCGCTGGAAAGCGGGTGCCCTCCTCGCCCAAGGTGTCGCCAAACTGGATGCCGCCTTCAATGCCGTGCAGCAGCATGTTCATCAGCGCCAGGCGGTGGGTGTCTTGCACCAGCTCCATGCCGTAAAAGGTGCTGTTGCGGTACTTGCGCTGCTGGGCCTCGCTGCGGTCTTCGGGTTCGTACTTGGCGCGCAAATAATTGTTGGCCGCAATCAAAAAGCCGCCGGTTCCCGCTGCTGGGTCTTGAATCACATCGTCCAGCGTGGGCTGCAGCACGGTGACGATGCTGTCGATCAAATCGCGTGGGGTGAAGTACTGGCCCGCGCCGCTTTTTTTCTCATTGGCGTTGCGCTCCAGCAGGCCTTCATACAGGTCGCCCAGGTCGTCGCGCTGCACGCTGTACCAGTCCAGCTTGTCAATTTCCACCACCAGCTTGGACAAGGTGGCGGGCTTGGTGATGAAGGTGCTGGCGTTGGCATAGATCTGCTGCACGCTGCCCTGGCCATGCAAGCCATAGGCCAGCAGCAGTTCTTTGTACAGATCCAGCCGCTCGGGGGCGGAGGCGGCCATCAGGTCGGCCCAGCGGGTGCCGTCCATCTGCACAAGCGGTTCGCCTTTCTTGGGGGCTTTGTGAATGACTAGGCGGTCTTCCTGCCCGGTCTCTTGCATCATGCGCAAGAACAGCAGGTAGGTGAGCTCGCTCACGTATTGGTGGTAGGTGACGCCGTCGTCGCGCAGCAGGTTGCACAGGTTCCAGAGCTTGGCAACGATGTCAGAGGCTGCGGGGTTGATTTGGTTCATGGTTTCTTTGTGGCGCAAGCGCTGGGCTTACGCGGTTTTTTGGTCGTCTGACCAGAGTGCGTCGTTAAAGGCTTCCAGCACGGGCTGGAGTTGGCCGTTGAAGAGTTTATCCAGCCGGGCAAAGCCGCCGCCATCGCGCTTGAAGATCAGGTCGGGGTCGTCCAGCGCGTCGCGGTCTACCAGCATATTGGCTTTGGTTTGCGCGGCGATGCGCTTGAGCCAGTCGCGCTGCGGTTGC
>CAJASG010000280.1 GCA_903944555.1 uncultured beta proteobacterium | reverse complement strand
GCTCAAGACCGAAGACGCTATCGAGTCCCGCGATATCGACAACGTGGCGGTGCGCGACGGGCAGATCACCCGTTTGAACAATATCAAGGCAAAACGCGATACAGCCCTTGTGGATGCTGCGCTGGCAGCTATCACTTTTGCAGCAGAAAGCAACACCGGCAACTTGCTGGACCTGACGATCCAAGCCGTGCGCCTGCGGGCCACGGTCGGCGAGGTGAGTGACGCGCTGGAGAAATCCTTTGGCCGCCACCGCGCCGATACCCAAAAGGTTTCAGGTGTATATGCTGCGGCGTACGACACCGATACCACCAGCGGGGACACCATGGAATACTGGAATAACCTGAAAGCGGAGATTGCCGATTTTGCCGAAAAGCAAGGCCGTCGCCCCCGCGTGATGATCTCCAAACTAGGCCAGGACGGCCACGACCGCGGTGCCAAAGTGGTTGCCACCGCCTTTGCCGACCTGGGTTTTGACGTGGACATGGGCCCACTGTTCCAAACCCCCGAAGAATGCGCGCGCCAGGCGATTGAAAACGACGTGCACGCCGTGGGTGTCTCCACCCTGGCCGCCGGCCACAAAACTTTGGTGCCGGCGATAATTGCCGAGCTGAAGAAGCAGGGTGCCGACGACATCATCGTGTTTGTTGGCGGCGTGATCCCGCGCCAGGACTACGACATGCTGTATGCGGCCGGTGTCAAAGGTATCTACGGCCCAGGTACGCCGATTCCGGTCAGCGCCAAGGACGTGCTGGCGCAGATCAACAAGGCCATTGCCTGAAAGCCTTTGTGATCTCTGTCGACGCGATCACGCAAAGTACCGGTGCACAGCAACGCCGCGCCATTGCCAAGGCGATCACGCTACTGGAATCCACCCGCGCGGACCACCGTGCGCAGGCGGATGAATTGCTCACCGCCTTGTTGCCGTATACCGGTAAGTCATTTCGATTGGGTATCAGCGGTGTGCCGGGCGTGGGTAAAAGCACCTTCATTGAAGTGCTTGGTCTGTATTTGATCGACCAAGGCCACCGCGTGGCGGTACTCACCATCGATCCGTCCAGCACGGTGTCGGGTGGCTCCATTCTGGGCGACAAGACGCGCATGGAAAAATTGTCCATGCATGAGCGTGCCTACATCCGCCCCAGCCCGAGCAGCGGCACCTTGGGCGGTGTCGCCGAGAAAACGCGTGAAGCCATGCTGGTGTGCGAGGCGGCGGGCTATGACATCGTGATTGTGGAAACGGTCGGTGTCGGCCAGTCGGAGACGGCGGTGGCCAATATGACCGACATGTTTGCGCTGCTGCAGTTGCCCAATGCGGGTGATGATTTGCAGGCCATCAAGAAGGGTGTGATGGAGTTGGCCGATCTGGTGGTCATCAACAAGGCCGACATTGACGCCAATGCCGCCCTGCGGGCCGAGGCCCAAATCAGCTCCAGCCTGCGCCTGTTAGGCATGCATGGCAGCGCGCATGACCCGCACAGCGAGGCCTTCTGGCATCCGCAGGTGATTCGCATGAGCGCTTTGCAGGGCCAAGGGTTGGATGGCTTTTGGGACGCGGTTACGCAATTCCAGACGCTTCAAGCGGCCAATGGCCAACAGAGTAGCCGTCGCCAAAATCAAGCGCTGGCCTGGATGTGGGAGCGTATTGACGCCGGCTTGAAGCAGGCCTTCAAACAAAACCCGGCGGTGCGGGCACAGTTGCCCGCCATGACCGATGCCGTGGTGCAGGGCCGGATAGCAGCCTCCACTGCAGCACGAAATATGCTTCAAAGCGCCATGGAATATGCGCAGGCAGCTATCAAATAAATAGCAAAAAAAACACCATTATCTTTAGTGACTGAAAGAAGGAAACCATGCACGACATCCTTGAACAACTAGAAGCCAAGCGCGAACTCGCGCGCCAGGGCGGCGGCGAAAAGCGCATTGCGGCCCAGCACAAAAAGGGCAAACTCACGGCCCGCGAACGCCTGGAGCTGCTCTTGGACGAAGGCACGTTTGAAGAGTGG
>CAJASG010000279.1 GCA_903944555.1 uncultured beta proteobacterium | reverse complement strand
TATTGTAGAAACCTGGGACCCGGGCCCCACACCAAGCCCCCATTCAGCCCGCAGCCGTACCCGCCATGCCCCTCAAAGACCTCCCAGCTGACGCCCGCCCCCGCGAAAAATTGCTGGCGCGCGGTGCAAGCGCCCTGAGCGATGCCGAGCTGCTTGCCCTGCTGCTGCGCACCGGTATCAAGGGCAAAGGCGTGCTGCAACTGGCCGATGAACTGCTGCAACTTCAGGGGAACAAAGTGGCTGAAGGCAACAACGCGGGGTTCGGCGGCATTGCCGGCCTGCTCAACGCCACGGCGGACGACCTCAAACGCGTCAAGGGCATTGGCCCGGCCAAACGCTGCGAACTGATTGCGGTGCTGGAGCTGGCGCGCCGCGCCATGGCGCAGCAGCTGCAGGAGCGCACGGTGTTTGCCGACCCCAACGCGGTCAAGCACTATGTGCAGTTGCATCTGGCCACACGCAAGTACGAAGTGTTTGCCGTGCTGTTTCTGGACACCCAAAACAAACTGCTGGCCATGGAAGAGCTGTTTCGCGGCACCCTGACCCAAACCAGCGTCTACCCGCGTGAAGTGGTGATCCGGGCGCTGCACCACCAGGCGGCAGCCGTGGTGCTGGCGCACAACCACCCCAGCGGCACGGTGCAACCCTCCCGCGCCGACGAGGCGCTGACGCAAACCCTGAAGGCCGCGCTGGCGCTGGTGGATGTGCGGGTGCTGGACCACATCATCGTGGGCCACGGCCAAGCGCTGTCCATGGCGGAGAAGGGCTTGTTATGACGAGCAAGCCCCTCAAGGTGGGCTCGCTGGCCGAACTGAAGTTGGTCAAAAAGGAAATCGCCGCACAGGCCGAACGCGCCGCGCAGGCCGCGGCCCAGCATGCGCTGGAGGCCAAACGTGTAAAAGCCCAGCGCAGTCTGTTCCAGGCCGCCGCCGGGCTGGTCACCCGCTTGCACCACCAACCCAAGGCCAATCTGCGACCAGCGCCGCCTGATCCGCACCCCAAACAACGCCTGCTGGACGAAGCCGCCGCCCTGCGTGAAGCACTGAGTGACGAGGTGGATGTGAGCAGCCTGCTCGACACCGATGAACATCTGAGCTTTCGCCGCCCCGGCGTCGGCATCGATGTGGCGCAAAAACTGCGCCGCGGCGAATGGTCGATCCAGCGTCAGGTGGACCTGCACGGCCTGCGCACCGACGAGGCGCGCGAAGCGCTGGGAAGCTTCATCCGCGAAGCGCACAAGCAGGGCATTCGCTGTGTGCGCGTGGTGCACGGCAAGGGCCTGAGTTCTCCCGGCAAGACGCCTGTACTCAAGGACAAGGTACACCGCTGGCTGGTGCAAAAGTCCGAGGTGGTGGCCTTTGTGCAGGCGCCGCGTGCACACGGCGGCGGCGGCGCACTGGTGGTGCTGCTGCAGCCCTTGCGTCATCGAACGGGGCTACGCTAAAGCCAACGCGCCCACCGGGCCGCTCGGGGCACGGCGCCATGCGGAGGGATTGACCGCAAACCAGCCCTTGAATGCCCGCGTAAAGGAGCTCTGCTCCGCATAGCCCAGCAACAAGGCCACGTCCAAAATGCTCAAATCCGGATCGCGCAAATAGATCACCGCCATGTCCTTGCGCACCGCGTCCAACACCCCTTGAAACCTGAGGTCGGTCTCGCCCAAACGGCGCTGCAGGGAGCGGGGTGACATGTGCAACACGGCCGACGCTTTCTCCAGCGTGGCCTCGCATTTGGGCATCAGGGGTATCAGCGCCTGGCGCAGGCGGTGCGCCAGATCGGTTTCGTTAAAGGTCTTTTCCATGGCCGCCTGGGCTTGCGCACGCATGGCCAGGTGCAGTGTTTCATCGGCCTGCACCAAGGGCATGTCCAGCAGCGCCTTGGAGAACACCAGCGCATTCTCGCCAGCACTGAAATGCACGGGACACTCAAAGAACTCTTCATACGACCGGACATCGGGAGGGGCGTCATGCAGAAATGACACCTCCAACAGCGGCAAACCCACACCCGCAATCCAGCGCCCGAACTGGTACCAACTGGCAATCAGGGACTCCGCCAAACTGCTGCAATAGGGCAGCGATTTGGACACCACATGCCAGCCCAAGCGGGCTTCTTCGTGGGTGCTGACAAACTGCATTTCGCTGTAGCCGATGTCAAACACCAGGCGGCGGTAATGCGGTACCAAGGCAATCGCCTCCCCGAGGGTCTTGCAGGTCATGAGCGCGTAGCCCAGCACATTGAAGGTGCCGGGGCGCACATGGCGGGCAAATTCCAGGCCGAGGTCGGCGCGCCCGGTCAGTGCCACGGCGGACTGGAACAGGGCGATTACATCGGCCATCGGCATACGGGCGTTGGCGTGCTGCCCCTGCGAGGCCGCAAGGCCGGCATGGCGCATCAGGTCTGCCCGGCCAACGCCCGCACGCTGCGCGGCATCCAAAAGCCCGGACACAAATCCCGCCCCAACACTACTTTCTTGCTCCACTGCGGGCTCCTTTTTGCGGGTTGGCGTGAATTGACAAATACAAGGGATTCTGGGACAACTGCGAAATTGAGGCAAGGACCTACCATCGTGATCGACCCCAGCGGTGTGGGAAAAATACAAAACGAGGAGACAAATATGCTACCCATAGACCAAGTGCAACTGCACTTTAACCCTGCCGCCTTGGCTGGCCTCAACGTGATTTTGGGGCTGGTGATGTTTGGCATTGCGCTGGATTTGCGCGTTGCCGATTTCCGCATCGCCTTCAAGTCGCCCAAAGGTTTGCTTTTGGCCACGGTCGGCCACCACATCATTTTCCCGGCGATGACCTATGCGCTGATCTGGATCATCAACCCGGTGCCCAGCATTGCACTGGGTATGATTTTGGTATCGTCCTGCCCGGCC
>CAJASG010000278.1 GCA_903944555.1 uncultured beta proteobacterium | reverse complement strand
TCCGCTGGCGCAAAAGCTGTTGGCTGGCAAGCCGGTGGTGACCGTGATTGCGTGTCGCAACATGTGGATGCTGGCGCAAGAGAAAATGAAGGGTTTGCTGGCTGCCTGTGGCGCGCGTCTGCTGGATAACGTGGTGCTGATCGATCCGAGTTCCACCATCACCACCTTGTTCACGACGCCTATGTGGTTGCTAAGCGGGAAGCGCGATTTGTTGCCGGGCTTGCCCCCTGCGGGCGTGGATGCGGCCAGCATCCAGGCGGCGAGCCGTTTTGGCTTCGCCCTTCGTGACGCCCTGCTTAAGAACCAGGAATGTGGCACGGCCCCTTTGCTGACGGGTTTGACGGCAGTCAATTCCGACCCGGGTCTGTTGTTCAGCGAGAAGGCCGGAACCCGCAGTTTTTATCTCTGGGGCAAGTTGCTGCGTGCCGTGGGTGAACCCGGGCAGTTGCGCCGCCGTCCCGTCTTGGTCCTGTATGTGATTTTCCTCATCGCTTTGATTGTGACCGTTGTGCCCACGAGCCTGCTGGTACAGGCGGTGTTGCGCCCTTTCTTGAAACGGCGATTCGTCGCACTCAAACAAAAATTTGACGCGCCGTCGGGTTCCGGTACTGAGAGGATGTCGTTGTATGAGTTGTGAGGTTTTTCTGACGCGTACCGCGTCGTATTTGCCACTGGCACCGGTGGGCAACGACGAGATGGAGTCCGTTCTCGGCATGGTTGGCGGCCGCCCTTCCCGGGCGCGGCGCATTGTGCTGCGCAACAATGGCATCCAGAGCCGCCACTATGTCCTAGACCCCGCCACTGGCGAGCCGGTGATGACCAATGCCGAGTTGGCCGCCCAAGCCGTGCGGGCCCTGGGCGACACCGGCCCGGTGGATTGCCTGGCGGTTGGCACCTCGTGCCCGGATCAACTGATGCCATCGCATGGGGTCATGGTGCATGGTGTTTTAGGGTGGCCGCGCCTGGAAGTGGTCTCTCTGGCGGGAATCTGCCTGTCGGGGACGGCCGCCTTCAAATATGCCTGGCTGGCAGTGCGTGCAGGAGACGCGCAGCGTTCGGTGGCGGTGGCGTCCGAGATCGCCTCGCTGGGGTTGCGTGCCCGCAACTTTGACGCCGAAATCGACCATAAAGTGAACGCGCTGGAAGAGCGCCCCGAGATTGCGTTCGAGAAAGATTTCCTGCGCTGGATGCTGTCGGACGGTGCGGGCGCGGTGTTGCTGGAAAACAAGCCCAGCGGCCCCTTAAGCCTGAAAGTGCTGTGGGTCGAGCTCTCCTCCGCCGCCCATGACTTGCCGCCGTGCATGTACTGCGGAGCAGAAAAAAATGCGGACGATTCCTTGACCGGCTGGCAGATGTTCTCCAGCCACGAATACGCCACACGCTCAGTGTTCGCGATCAAGCAGGATGTGAAACTGCTCAATGAACATGTCGTGCGCGCCACGCTCACCGAGCCGCTGCGCGAGGTGGTCCAGAAACACAATCTGGCGGGAAAGCAGATTGACTGGTTTCTTCCGCACTTCTCGTCCAACTACTTTGCGGATTCTGCGGCGCTTGGCGTGGCGGAGGCCGGTTTGGATATTCCGCGCGAAAACTGGTTTACCAATCTGGTGCAAAAGGGCAACACCGGCTCCGCCTCTCCTTTCATCATGCTGGACGAATTGTTCCAGTCCGGGCGCATTCAGAAAGGTCACACCGTGCTGATGTTCATCCCCGAGAGCGGTCGCTTCTCCAGCGGTTTCATTTTCATGGAAGCGGTCTGATGGACGTGAACGACGTGCCCCAGGAGGGCAACTGCACCTTGGGCAGTCACCGCAAGGCGCTGTATGCCAAGGATGCCGAGGGCAAGATGGTGATGGTTCCCTCTCTCGGCTCTGAGGTGGACGAGACGGTCACCATGCAGGCGGTGCACCGCATGCAGGCGCTGGCCGACGACGCCAAGGCGCGTGTACTGGCGGGCCACAGCGCTCCGCTGGAGTACTGGATGTGCGCCCGCCGCATGGATGTGGCGCTGCTCTCGCAAGTCAGCGGCATCTGGCAATGGCGCATTCGCCGCCACTTCCATCCGCAGCGTTTTGCGCGGCTGTCGCCGCGCCTGCTGGCCCGCTACGCCGAGGCCCTCGGGCTGACCATCGCCCAGCTGCAAACCCGACCATGAACACCACCGCCATCCCATTTCAGCACCGCCACGCGGCGCATTGCGAGAGCGGCGCCGCCGCCAACTTGATGACGCACCACGGTGCAAAACTGTCCGAATCGATGGCCTTTGGCCTGTCTTCGGCCCTGTCTTTTGCCTACCTGCCGTTTATCAAGCTCACCGGTTTCCCGCTCATTGCGTACCGCATGCCGCCCAAGTTCATCCTTAAGGGTATGGGTAAACCGTTTCAGGCGCACTTTCGTTTTGAGACCTTCCGCGCCCCTGATGCCGGTATGCGCAGGCTCGACGAGTTGCTGGCGCAAGGCCGGGTGGTCGGCTTGCAAACCTCGGTGTTTTGGCTGCCGTATTTCCCGGAAGACATGCGGTTTCATTTCAATGCCCATAACCTGCTGGTGTTCGGCAAAGACGGCGATGATTACCTGATCAGCGACCCGGTGGCCGAGCTTCCGCAACGCTGTGCCAGTGCCGACCTGCAACGCGCCCGCTTTGCCAAAGGGGCGCTCGCACCCAAAGGCCTGCTGTATTTTCTGGACGGCATCGGCCGCACCGAGGTCAGTGCAGATGCGGTGAAAAGTGCCATCAAAAAAACCGTGCGCATCATGCTCGGCCCCATTCCCCTGATTGGTGTGCGCGGTATGC
>CAJASG010000277.1 GCA_903944555.1 uncultured beta proteobacterium | reverse complement strand
TGTGGGATGCCGCCCGCGAAGGCCTGATCGAAGAGGGTTGCCTCAACGTCACCGTGTGGGCCCCGGTGGCGATTGACCGCGCCGTGCGCTTCCACGAACTGGCCGGTTTCAAACGCGAGATGACCACGGTCAAGACCGTACCTTTCGCCTCGGTCAAGATCGAAGAGATTCGCCTTAAGCGCGCCTTGAACTAAGGCTAGGCCACAAAAACCCGCGCCTTGCGCGGCGTGAGCACCAGCGTTTCACCATCCTTGAATCCCATCTCGGTAAATTGCTGCGCTGGGATTTGCGCTTCAATGATGTC
The DNA here is from genome assembly GCA_903944555.1 of uncultured beta proteobacterium. Taxonomy (GTDB): domain Bacteria; phylum Pseudomonadota; class Gammaproteobacteria; order Burkholderiales; family Burkholderiaceae_C; genus Allorhodoferax. The sequence continues at coordinate 3,049 of CAJASG010000277.1, read as the reverse complement.
GCCGCTGCCAGCGGCAGAGGCGTCCAGTGGCAGCAACTCCAGCCGGGCGATGGGCCCCACCACAATGGCCCGCACCAGTTTGGCGGCAATGCCTTGGGCTTGCCGATCGCCATTCCCGCTTTGGGTTTCACCTGCCGTGTAGCGGCGTACATCCAGGTCGTGCGGACGCACGTAGGCGAAGGCTTTGGCGTCCTGCGCATCCTGGTGTTCCGGGCTGGCCAGGCGCACACCGTGCTGGTTTTCGCCAATGTGCATTTCGCCTTCATGGGCGCGGCCATGGAACAGGTTCACATCGCCCAAGAACCCATAAACAAAGGGGCTGGCAGGGTGGTCCCACACCTGCTGTGGCGAGCCAATTTGCTCCACCTTGCCTGTGTTCATCAGCACCACGCGGTCGGCCACTTCCAGTGCTTCTTCCTGGTCGTGCGTTACAAAAATGCTGGTGACGTGCAGGTCGTCGTGCAGGCGGCGCAACCAGCGGCGCAACTCCTTGCGCACCTTGGCATCCAGCGCGCCAAAAGGCTCGTCCAGTAGCAGCACCTTGGGTTCCACCGCCAAGGCGCGCGCCAGTGCAATGCGCTGGCGCTGACCGCCGGAGAGCTGCGCCGGGTAGCGGTCCGACAACCAGTCCAGCTGCACCAAGCCGAGCAGCTCATGCACTTTTTGCTTGATGACCGACTCACTCGGGCGGCTGGCGCGCGGTTTCATACGCAGGCCAAAGGCCACGTTGTCAAACACGCTCATGTGGCGAAACAGGGCGTAGTGCTGGAACACAAAGCCCACGTTGCGTTCACGCACATGCACGTCGGTGGTGTCCTCACCGCTGAACAGGATGTGCCCTTGGTCGGCCGTTTCCAGTCCGGCAATGATGCGCAAGAGTGTGGTTTTGCCGCAGCCCGAGGGGCCCAACAGCGCGACCAGTTCGCCGGAGTTGATGTCCAGACTCACGTCCCGCAGGGCGTGGAAGGTGCCAAAGTCTTTGCTGACGTTACGAATTTCGATGCTCATACTTTTTTCTCAATCAGTTCTATGCGTTTCAGGCCACGGGGCGTTCAGGCGGCAGTGCAGCGGCGGCTTTTTGCTCACGCTCAAACTGCCACTCCACCGCCGACTTGATCAGCAGCGTGACCAAGGCCAGCAGCGCCAACAGCGAGGCGACGGCAAAAGCCGCGACCGACTGGTATTCGTTGTACAAAATTTCCACATGCAGCGGCATGGTGTTGGTCTGGCCACGGATGTGGCCGGACACCACCGATACCGCACCAAACTCGCCCATGGCGCGGGCGTTACACAGGATCACGCCATAAATCAGCCCCCACTTGATGTTGGGCAGCGTCACATGCCAAAAGGTTTGCCATCCCGTGGCACCCAGCACCTGCGCGGCCTGTTCTTCCTCGGTGCCTTGGGCCTGCATCAGCGGAATCAACTCGCGGGCGATGAACGGGAAAGTCACAAAAATGGTGGCCAAAATGATGCCCGGCACCGCAAACACAATTTTGATATCGTGCGCCTGCAGCCAGGGGCCAAACCAGCCGTGTGCGCCAAACATCAGCACGTAGATCAAGCCCGCAACCACGGGTGACACCGAAAAAGGCAGGTCCACCAGCGTGGTCAGAAAGGCCTTGCCCCGAAACTCGTACTTGGCAATCGCCCAGGCGGCGGCCACGCCAAACACCAGGTTCAGTGGCACCGCCACGGCCGCGACCAGCAGGGTGAGGCGGATGGCGCTCCAGGCATCGGGTTCCTTCAGGGCTTCCAAAAATGCGCCTGAACCCTTGCGCAGGGCTTCGGTAAACACGGCAGCCAGGGGCAGCACCAAAAACAAAAAGATAAAGCCCAGTGCAATGCCGATCAGCGTCCACTTCACCCACAGGGGTTCGGTGGTACCGGCCTTGGCGGTGCGCAGGGTGCGGCTGTTGCTTGCATTGCCACTCATGATGACGCTCCTGCGCGTTTGCGCTGCCAACTCTGCAGCGCGTTAATGACCATCAGCAGCACAAACGAGGCGACCAGCATCACGGTGGCCACGGCAGTGGCGCCCGCGTAGTCGTACTGCTCCAGCTTGCCAATGATGATGAGCGGCGTGATCTCGGAAATCATGGGCATGTTGCCGGCAATAAATATGACCGAGCCATATTCGCCCACGCCCCGAGCAAAGGCCATGGCAAAGCCGGTCAGCAATGCCGGTGCAATGGTTGGGAAGATCACATACCGAAAGGTTTGAAACCGGGTCGCACCCAGGCAGGTGGCGGCTTCTTCCAACTCTTTTTCGGCATCTTCCAGCACGGGCTGCACGGTGCGCACCACAAACGGCAGGCCGATAAAAATCAGCGCGATCACAATGCCGTTGCGGTTAAAAGCCAGCTGAATGCCATGGGGCTCCAGCAGGCTGCCAATCCAGCCATTGCCTGCCAGCAGTGCGGTGAGCGAAATACCTGCCACGGCGGTGGGCAGGGCAAAGGGCAGGTCGACCAGAGCGTCTATTACCTTCTTGCCGGGAAACTGGTAGCGCACCAGCACCCAAGCTACCAGCAGGCCAAACACCACATTCACCAGCGCCGCCACCAGTGCGGCGCCAAAGGTCAGCTGGTAAGACGCCACCACGCGCGGGCTGGCCACGGCGGCCCAAAACTGCTCCCCGGTGAGCGTAAAGGTCTTGAACACCAGCGCCGATAGGGGGATCAGCACAATCAGGCTCAGGTAAAACAGCGTGAAACCCAAGGTCAGGTTAAAGCCGGGCAGCACCCGCTTGGGCGCACGCTTTTGACCCGGCCCGAGCGCTGGCGGGGCCACGGAGAGGAGTGCCGCCGTCATTTACTTGACCGTGTACAACTTATCGAACTGGCCGCCGTCGTTGAAGTGCACTTTTTGCGCTTCGGCAAACGAACCAAAATAGTCCTCCGCCCGGAATAACTGAATGGGCTTGAAGGTGCTGGCGTATTTCTTCAGAACAGCCGGATTGCTGGGGCGAATCGCGTGCTTGGCGGCAATCTCCTGGCCTTCGTCGGAGTACAGGAAGTTCAGGTAGGCCTTGGCCTGTTCTGCAGTG
>CAJASG010000276.1 GCA_903944555.1 uncultured beta proteobacterium | reverse complement strand
GGCCTATGTGCCCGTGCCCCGGTTGGGTGAGCCCGCATCGTCCTTTTCAGGCGCCAACGCAGGTATGTTGCGGCTGCCTTTGGGCGATGGATTGTTGGGTCGGGTTGTCGACTCCCAAGGATTGCCAATGGACCGTTTGGGGCCCATTGCCAATGTGAGTGCCAAGCCGCTGGACCGTAAACCGATCAACGCAATGGACCGCGCGCCTGTGCGGGAGCCCCTGGATACGGGGGTGCGTGCGATCAACGCCTTGTTGTCGGTAGGGCGCGGACAGCGTATTGGCTTGTTTGCCGGTTCTGGCGTTGGCAAAAGCGTGCTGCTCGGGATGATGGCACGCTATACACAGGCCGACGTCATTGTGGTGGGCCTCATTGGCGAGCGGGGTCGGGAGGTCAAGGAATTTATCGAAGACATTCTGGGGGCTGACGGTCGGGCGCGCTCAGTCGTGGTTGCAGCCCCTGCGGATGCGCCACCCTTGCTGAGGATGCAAGGGGCCTCCTATGCAACAGCCATTGCTGAGAGTTTTCGGGATCGCGGCAAGCATGTGTTGCTGCTGATGGATTCTTTGACTCGGTACGCCATGGCGCAACGGGAAATTGCCTTGGCGATTGGTGAGCCCCCTGCTACCAAAGGGTATCCACCGTCCTGTTTTGCCAAGTTGCCGCAACTCGTTGAGCGCAGCGGAAATGGGTTGAATGGCGTGGGTTCCATCACGGCTTTTTATACCGTTCTCTCGGAGGGGGATGATCAGCAGGATCCGATTGCGGATGCCGCCAGAGCGATTTTGGATGGGCATATTGTGCTGTCCCGCACGTTGGCGGAGTCAGGGCACTACCCGGCGATTGACGTGGAGCAATCCGCATCACGGGTGATGCACAACGTGGTTTCACGCGAGCATTTTGAGTTGGCACGTCGTTTTCGGGCGATTTACTCCAAATACGAGCGCGGCCGTGATTTGGTGCAAATCGGCGCTTATGCGCAGGGGTCGGATCCGGCATTGGATGAGGCGATCGCCTTGCATGAAGGCATGGGGCAGTTCTTGCAGCAAGATATGTACGAAGCGGCGCCCATGGATTCTGTCGTCAACGAAATGGCCATGGCCACTTCGTCTATGCAAGGGTACGTATGAGCGCAGTTTCTAAAGCAGGCAGTTTATGTCGCAGTTGAAAAGCATTCTTTTGGCGATTGAGTTGGCCACGCGTCGTCGGGATGAGGCGGCCAAGGCGCTCGCCTCCGCAAAACGTACGCAAGGATATTCCCTTGGGCAGATGGAGCAGTTGCAGGGGTACGCCAAGGACACAGATGACCGCTTCATCGGCTCTACCACCGTGGTATTGTCGGCTGAGCTGATTCGCCATCACTACCAATTTGTAGAGCGCTTGCAGCAGGCCATTGGCCTGCAAACGGGGGTGCTTGATAGCTCCAAACGCCAAGTGGAGCAAGCGGAGAAAGTTCTGCTGGAGGCGGAATTCCGTCTTGCGGGCTTGAACCATGTTTTGAAGACGCGTCAAGTTGCCCTGCAGCTGATTCAAAAGCGACGTGAGCAACGAATTACCGATGAGTTTGCGTCCATGCAGCACGCGCGTACTGCCGCACAGGCATTGAGTGGAGAAACACGATGACAATTGAATTAAGTCCAGCCTCTACAGAGGCCAGGCCAAGCGCTGCGACTGAGGCAAAGAGCAGCAAGACGGGCGCTGCGGGGGCTGGGAAATCCGGCGCTAACGAGCCCGGAGGGTTTATGGCAATTTTGGCATCTGTCGATGCGGATCCGGCCTTGACTCCGCCTGATTCAGGACCGGGGCTGCAGGCACTGCTGAGTGATCCATTGCCCACAACCTTAGCCGATTTCATTGACATGACGGGTGCGAACGCAAAGGTAGATCTTCCCATGGATGCTGCGGCTTTGCTGGCGCAGTCCTTGCAGTGGACGCCGTCACAGCCGACAGTGGGTGACGCACCGGCAGGTGGCCGCCAGGCTTTGGCCCAGCAAGCGTTGGCTCGCCAGTTGGGTGGGGAACAGAAGGACTTGTCCAGCGGATTGGAGTCTGCTCGCAAGCCTGGGAAGGGGATGCCCGACCTAGCTGTCACACAGTTGTCATTGGGAACTGGCTTGACGAACTCGGCAGCGGGCGCGCCGCAGGGGCAAACAGATGCAAGGGCGCTGCAATTTACGCAAAAAATGGAGAGCGTGCAGGCACAGTTTTCAGCCGCCGAGACAGCTGTTGCGTCCGCAACCAGTTCGGTGGTGGGCGCGGAGCGTGCGCTTGATCGGGCTATTTTTAAGCCAGCGGCCGTCGCGGAGGGGGTAGCCGCGCCGCAAGCGAATTTGATGAGTGAGCCGTCGACCGTGGCTTTGAGGGATGCCGGGTCGATTGCTGCGCCTGATGTCTATGTTGCGGAGCAGATCAAGTACTGGATTTCGAATGACGTTCAGAGCGCGGAAATGAAACTCGATGGCATCGGCGACAATCCGGTAGAGGTCAGTATCAGCATGCAAGGCAATGAAGCCCATGTGACATTTCGTACCGATGAGTTGCAGGCACGCGAGGTTCTGGAGAACGCGAGCAACCATTTGAAGGAGTTGTTGCAGCGCGAGGGCTTGGTGCTGTCTGGCGTTTCGGTAGGCACTGCTGGGGCTGGCGCAGGTGACTCGGGTGCCCAAGAGCGTAAGCCACGGCAAGGCGTCAAGTCGGCGGCGGTGGTTGCGGCTCAGCCGATACGCGCTGATCTGGCGTCCGCCTCAGGGCGTGTTTCTGGTCGTGCGCTGGATCTTTTCGTTTAGTAGTCGGGGAATATGTCAATATCGACGCCTGCTACCAAGATATTTCGGGCTAATTTTTGCTTTATCGCGACCGGATGTCGCCAATAATGACTGAATCGATTTAAGGAACTACTGTGTCTGCAAAACCGAAAGCGGCCGAAGCTGCTGAATCCGCCGACGGTGGAAAAGCGCCAGCCAAGAGCAAAAAGATGCTAATCATCATCGTAGGAGCAGTCCTTGTACTGGCTCTTGGGGGTGGGGGCGCCTTTTTCTATATTAGTAAGCAGCGAGCTGCTTCCGAGGAGGGCACGGAAGGCGCTGAAAAGGCCCCAGCCAAGGTGGCGCACGCTGCGCCGAAAACACCGCCCGTGTATTTGCCCTTGGATAATATGGTGGTTAATTTGGCCGACCCCGGTGGAGAGCGGGTTGCCCAAATTGGTGTCACCTTGGAAGTATCGGATGCCCATGCCTCTGATACGGTGAAGGCCTATTTGCCGACGATTCGAAGCGGAATTTTGATGCTGATCTCGCAGCGAACTGCCGACGAGTTACTAAAGCAAGAAGGTAAAGAGAAACTTGCGAAAGACATTCTTCGCGAAACGGAGATCCCGTTTGGTGGTGGCGAAGATGACTCGCATGAAGACGAAGCAGCATTGGCTAAGAAAAAAACCGGGAAGAAGAAGAAAGTAGTGCACGTTGACTATCCCGTGGTGGGCGTCTTGTTTTCAAGCTTCATCGTGCAATGATGGTATTGCGGATAAATTGATATGAGCGAGTCGTTCCTATCTCAGGAAGAAGTTGACGCCCTGCTCGAAGGCGTGACTGGCGAGAGCCAAAAGACCGTCGAGGATGTGGCTGAGCACGGGGAAGTGCGTGCCTACAATATTTCGAGCCAAGAGCGGATTGTTCGAGGGCGAATGCCGACGATGGAAATCGTCAACGAGCGCTTTGCCCGTAATTTGCGCGTAGGCCTTTTCAATTTCATTCGACGTAGTCCCGAAATATCCGTCGGTGCCGTCGTGGTGCAGCGGTACAGTGCATTTTTGCGTGAATTGGCTGTGCCAACCAATTTCAATATTGTCGCTATTCGTCCCCTGCGGGGCAGTGGCATGATTGTGTGTGAGCCAGCTTTGGTTTTTGGCGTCATCGATACTCTGTATGGGGGAATTGGAAAATTTCAAACCCGCATCGAGGGCCGCGATTTTTCTGCCACTGAGCAACGGGTCATCAATCGGTTGGTTGATGTCATTACGTCCGAGTACAAGAAGGCTTGGAAGGGAATCTACCCCCTGGAGCTGGAGTACCAGCGATCTGAGATGCAGCCGCAATTCGCAAACATCGCGACGCCCAGTGAAATCGTGATCTCAACTTCATTTCAACTTGAAATTGGGGACATTTCCGGAGCCATCCATTTTTGCTTTCCGTATTCCACGTTGGAGCCCATTCGCGATGTGCTGTATTCCTCCACCCAAGGTGACTCAATTGAAGTGGATCGGCGCTGGGTTAATGTATTGACGCGTGAAATTCAGGCTGCGGAAGTTGTTTTGGTGGCTGAGTTGGCACGCGCAAACGCGACCGTTGAGCAGCTACTGGCTATGAAAAAAGGCGATTTTATTGAGCTTGATCGGGAGCCCAAAATTCAAGCCACGGTGGATGGAGTGCCAATTTTTGAGTGCCAATATGGAACGCACAACGCCAAATATGCAATTCGCATCGATAAAGCGTTACGAGGTAATGACCAAAACTGGTTAGGAGAAAAAAATGGCATCTGAAGAAAAGCCTGATGACGCAGCTGCCGATGATGGCATGGCTGACTGGGCTGAGGCCTTGTTGGAGCAAAAAGCAACCGAACCAACAGGCGCCGATGGGCAGCCTGGAGGTGTATTGTCTGGGGGGGCTCCGCGACCATTTTCATCGTCGTCGGGGGGTGGAGACGCGCCCATCAATGACATAAATATGGTGCTGGACATACCAGTGCAACTATCCGTGGAGTTGGGGCGAACCAAAGTCCCGATCAAACACATTTTGCAGTTGGGGCAGGGGTCTGTCGTTGAGTTGGATGCTTTGGCAGGTGAGCCGATGGATGTGTTGGTCAACGGGTATTTGATTGCACAAGGTGAAGTCGTTGTGGTAAACGATAAGTTTGGTATTCGACTGACCGACGTAGTAACCCCTTCTGAGCGGTTGCGACGCATCAGTAAAAATTAGAAAACTTCAATGACACAGTCCTTGCTGTCTGTTGGCATTTTCCTTGCTGTGTTGGCGTGCTTGCCGATGGCTATTAAGTGGTTGAGGCAACGGTCTGCTGGTGGACCCAAAGAGGCCGGGGGGCAGTCAAGAGTCGTGTCGGCCGTCGCGGTGGGGCAGCACCAACGGGTTGTCACGGTTGAAGTGGGTCCTGACCATGCTCGGGTGATGTTGGTCTTAGGTGTGACCGCACAGTCAATTACCTGTCTACACAGTGTGCCCATTGCATTATTTGATCGCACGCAGATGGAACAGTTGTCTGGCCCCGTTCCGGATCAGATGGGTGTGAAAGTCGTTTAACGGTCACAACGGAGCAAGTCGAGTGAATGGAATAAGTATGCTTGGTAAGGGTTTGGTGGGATTGATTGTTGTTTTGCTGCATGGCTCGGTTTTGGCTCAATCTACAGGGCAATTGCCTTTGCTGGTAGGGTCAGGTGCGTCTGGCGTAAACTATTCAGTCCCCGTCCAGACACTGCTGTTTTTTACGGCATTGTCGTTTTTGCCAGCGGTTCTGTTGATGATGACGGGTTTTACACGAATCGTCATTGTTTTGTCCCTTCTTCGCCAGGCATTGGGGACACAATCTGCGCCTCCCAACCAGGTCATCGTCGGACTATCATTATTCTTAACGTTTTTCGTGATGGGACCGACGTTAGATCGCATTTATGCAGATGCCTATGTCCCGTACACAAAAAATGCAATGTCATTTGAGCAAGCATTGGAGAAAGCAGAAGCCCCATTACGCGGCTTTATGGTGAAGCAAACTCGGCAGTCAGATTTCGCGTTGTTTGCCAAGTTGGCAAAGCTTGGCCCCGAAGTCAAAGCGGATACCGCTCCAATACGGGTGTTGGTGCCTGCATTCGTGATCAGCGAATTGAAGTCCGCATTTCAGATCGGCTTCATGATTTTCATTCCGTTTTTAGTGATTGATATTGTTGTAGCCAGTATTTTGATGTCTCTGGGCATGATGATGCTCTCGCCCGTACTCGTGGCGCTTCCATTCAAACTGATGCTTTTTGTGTTGGCTGACGGCTGGAATCTTTTGATCGGTTCCTTGGCCGCGAGCTTCATTACCTGAAGGAGGAAGGGTCCATGAATTCTCAAATGGTTCTAACCATGGGGCAAGAGGCGCTGTTAATGTTGTTAATGGTGTCCTCCCCCGTTTTGGGTGTGGCGCTGGTTGTGGGCTTGCTGGTGAGTCTGTTTCAGGCCGTCACCCAGATCCATGAGGCAACACTTGCTTTCGTTCCAAAGTTGATCGCTGTGATTGCGGTATTTGCGATCGCAGGACCTTGGATGCTGACGATGTTGGTGGAATACATTCGCCGAACGATTGAGGCGATCCCCGGCTCAGTCGCATAACAATCAGCACATTGTGATTTCTATTTCCGAGGCCCAGCTTGTTGCGTGGATTTCGCCCATATTCTGGCCTTTTCTACGTGTTCTGGCTGTTTTCACAACGGCTCCGGTGTTTTCATCCCGCGCATTTCCAACAAGGGCAAAGATTGCGTTGGCATTTTTTGTGGCGCTGGCCACCCAAGCGAGCTTGCCCGATATGCCTGTTATCGGTTTCAACGATTCCCAAGCCATGGGTGCAGTGGTGCAGCAAGTCGGTATTGGACTCGCGATTGGATTTGTTGTCCGGCTTGTATTTTCCGCGGTGGAACTGGCTGGTGAAGTCGTTGGTTTTCAGATGGGTTTGAATTTCGCGGCGTTTTTCGACCCTACGCTCAATGCGCAGTCAAGTGCTGTAGCGCGTTTTTTTGGGCAGATGACGGCGTTGCTTTTTGTTGTGATGAACGGTCATCTCATGGTGCTGGCCGCCATTATCCAGAGCTTCCGATCGTTTCCGGTGGATCAAAATTTTCTGGAAGCCCTTGGGAGGATGAAACTCTATCAGTTGGGAAGTGATTTGTTTGCAAGCGCTTTGTGGATCGCTTTGCCGATGGTTGGCATGTTGATGTTTGCAAATCTTGCTTTGGGAATTATTTCGAGGGTTGCGCCGCAAATGAACATTTTTGCCATTGGGTTTCCGATCACGTTGGTCGTCGGCCTTGTTGGTATTGCTGTAACTTTACCAATGTTGGACCAGCCCTTTATTGCCCTAATGGGGCGTGCGATCGAGGTATTCGGCGGAGGTTAGTCTCTGATCACACTAATTCATTGCGAATAGCGTAAACAGCGAGCTCCGCATTGTTGGTTAGCTTTAATTTCTCCAGAAGCCGTGAGCGGTAAACACTGACCGTCTTGGGGCTTAGCATGAGCTCTTCGGCGATTTCTGAGAGGCGTTTGCCTGAAGCGATTTTCAATAACGTTTGCAGTTCGCGTTCTGAAAGCGAGTCATGCAAGGCCTCAGTGCTGGGAGAAGCCAAGTTTTCGACCAGCATTTCGGACACCTCCCTTGTGACGTACTTTCGCCCACTTGCCACTGTTCTTACCGCTGCAATCAGTTCCGCAGGGTCTCCAGCCTTGTTAAGGTAGCCATGGGCGCCCGCCCGTAAGCACCGAATTGCATATTGGTCCTCGGCAAACATGGAAACGATCAAAACACGGATGGGTGAGTTGGCTTCGCGTAGGCTGGCTAACACATCGAGACCTCCGCGACCAGGCATATTCAGATCCAAAAGCAACACGTCACAAGGTGTCGAGCGGAGCACCTCTCGTACTTCCGCGTAGTTTCCGGATTCTGCAACGACCTGTATATCGACAGCATCGGCGAGTGTCTCCCGAATGCCTCGCCGGACCATTGCATGGTCATCACACAGAACGACTCTAATCATTGAAATGATCCACGGGGGCATCTTCGCCAACGGCGGGCAATGGAATTGAAAGAATAATGGAGGTGCCTTTTGCCGGGATGGTGCTTACGTCTAGCCATCCTCCAACCGTTTTGGCGCGTTCCTGAAGTCCGCGCAGACCAAAGGCTTTGGGTTTATTCATATCAAGCGCGGTTATTCCCTTCCCATTGTCGGTCACTTCCAGTGTTAGAACTGCCTCTGCATTCGAAAGTTCGATGTGGACCACGGTACAGTTTGCGTATTTGGATACGTTCGTTAATGCCTCTTGTGCTGTCCGGTACGCTGTCAGTAAGATTGGCTTGGGTGCGGAGAGGCTTATGCTATTCGTACGGAGAACGGTTTTGATTCCCGTGCGTCGTTCGAAGCTTTCGGCTAACCACTGTACTGCAGCAAAGAGTCCTTGGTCCAATATTGCGGGGCGAAGGTTCATCATGATGCGCTGGCTGGCACCAATAGCATGCAGCAGCATCTCTGTAGCCGCGTCAATATGCGTTTGGGTTTCAGTGCTTGCGCCATGTCTTGATATCCAGCCCAGATCGAGCTTGACCGCAGCAAGAGAGCCGCCAATGTCATCATGAATTTCGCGTGCAATAGCAGCCCGTTCTCTTTCTATTGCCGCTTGCAAATATCCTGCAAACTCTGCCAAGCGCTTTTCAGATGCTGCTAGTTCTTGGTCTGCTCTCTCTTTGTCAGCCCTCGCTCGATGTACCTCCAGTGATCTCAAAACAACACGTTCAAGTCCGTCTAAGTCGTCTTTGTGTACGTAGTCGCTAATCCCCATGTGAATTGCTGCTACCGCTGCAGCTTCCCCAATGGTTCCCGATAGAAGAATAAAAGGGGGGCGCTCGCCAATTTTTGGTAATGCAGCCCATGCATCCAAGGCGGTAAAGCCAGACAGTCGGTAATCGGCCAAGATGAGGTCGAACCGTGTCTCGCTTGCCGCCCTTAAGAATTCAATGAGCGTCTCTACGCGACGAATTGAAAACTGAAGCCCGGTCTTCTGGAGTGCTCGGCAGACCAATTGGTGGTCGAGAGCAGAGTCCTCCAAGTGGAGAATTACCATAGGGTTATCAGGTGTTCTGGGTTCCATATTCGGCGCTATCATTGCAAACGATTATGGGGCCTGAAATAGAGGGTGAGCAAGCAGTTAAAGCTGAAATCTTCATTCGGATGGGGCCAAAATATTCCCAATCTGATAGATTCCTGCTAACCTAGCCCTACGTAGAATTTATTGGGTACATTGCCAACGGTGATTGATGCGAATAGTGGTTTTTAGGACTTAAGAAATGCAACCATCCATGACAACGAACGCTGCCCCAGCTGTGCAATTGCCCGTCATGCTCGTAGCCGAGGTTCAAGACTCCCTGTTGGTGGTTGTGCATGACTTGTCGAGGCTGGATGGCTTGCTGGCGCACACCATGGAAAACTTGATGGAGCGGTTCACTAGCGCGAGTGCCAATTTAGCTGACCCTGCTTTGATGGACTCCCGAGAGCTTGATGGTGTTCGGAGCACTTTGCGAGCTGCCGTTACTGAATTGCAATTTCAGGATATGGCCTCGCAGCTCATCATTCATACGTCTAAAATTCTTCAGGGCTGCGCTTATCGGCTGGCTTCAGAGTCAATGGGTTCTGAGGATGGGGAGGCCGTGCCTTTTGTTGAAGAGGTGCCGGAGAGGCCCAATCCAGTCACACAAGATGAAATGGATGCTGGGTCCATTGAGCTCTTTTAGGTTTTGCGATTTCATTTACAACCATTCAAATTGAACTAGTCGGAGCTCCAAATGTCTTTAATTCTTGCTGTAGATGATTCGCCGTCCATGCGGAAAATGGTGTCGTTTACCTTGACCGGTGCTGGATACCAGGTGGTTGAGGCGGTGGATGGGCAGGACGCCTATGAAAAGGCGCAAGCGCAGTCATTTGATTTGGTGTTGACTGATCAGAATATGCCGCGTTTGGATGGTTTGGGTCTTACTCGTAAATTGCGGGATCATCCTCAGTTTAAGACGATCCCAATTCTTATGCTGACCACGGAATCCAGTGATTTGATGAAGCAGGCCGGGCGGGCGGCTGGAGCAACAGGATGGCTTGTCAAGCCGTTTGATCCGGCGAGACTGCTGGAAGTTATTAAGAAGGTCATTCGGTGATTTGAATGCCTGCGGCTTGGTGGGATAGGAATACAGGAGTTCGATATGGCAGAAACGCATCAAGATAGCGGTGGTTCGGGCGGGGATTTCGATCTGACCCAGTTCTATCAAATATTTTTTGAAGAAGCAGGCGAAAATTTGGATCAGATGGAGCAGATGCTTCTCAATTTGAATTTGGAAACTGCGGATGACGAAGAGTTGAATGGGATTTTCCGGTGCGCGCATTCCGTAAAGGGTGGGGCTGCAACTTTCGGGTTTAGCGATGTCGCAGAGTTGACCCATCAAATGGAATCCTTGTTGGACCGTCTTCGTCGGCACGAACTTCAGCCGAACGCCGCAATGGTCGATGTCTTGCTGGAATCCGCGGATGCATCACGGAGTCTGCTCGCTCGCCATCAAGCGGGGGGCGAAGGGGATGTGCTGCCAACGGCAGACTTGGTACGTAGAATAAGTGAGCTGGCTGCCGGTGGTTCGCCTACAGTGCTTCCGACGCCTGTTGCGGTTGCACCTGTGATCGTTAAAGTGGTTGCCCCCACGCCTCTAAAAACAACACGCACGTTGGAAATTAAAATCGGACCGCTGGAGCGTCCAGAGCAGGCTGATGCAATCCAAGAATTGTTTCGTGATATTCCCGGCTTAGGTGATATCAAAGTGCTATCTTCCGATCGAAAGGATACGAGAGTCTTCGAGGTGGAAACGGCATCTACGAATGAGGACTTATTGGATTTGTTTGCATTTCATGTATCGAGGGAGCATATTCGAATCACGGCAGTCGAACAGTCGACGGTGCCGGAGGCTCCTGTCGGGTATGGCTTTTTTGACGGTGCGGCCGGCACTCCTGGGGTTATTGTTGACGACCCGTTGCCGGGCGCTCCTCTAGCTCCATTTCCTGGATTTGGCTTTTTTGATGGATCGCCAGGTGCACCTGTGTCAGCCCCAGCTACTTTGGCAAGTTCGATCGGAGCTTCGGTGGAAGCTAAGGTAGTTGGAAAAGTCCCTGTGAAAACTGCGACTGGGGTTCCTGCTGCCCAGCCAGAGGCCGCAACAATTCGTGTTGCCATTAGCAAGGTTGACCAACTGATTAACTTGGTTGGAGAGTTGGTGATTACCCAGGCGATGCTTGCGCAGAACAGTCGAGCACTGGATCCAGCCATTTATCAGCAATTGCTAACTGGTTTAGCAGATTTGGACCGAAATACACGTGATTTGCAAGAGTCTGTGATGTCTATTCGGATGATCCCGATGTCCATCGTATTTAGCCGATTCCCCAGAATGTTGCGGGATTTGGCTGGAAAGTTGGGCAAGAAAGTTGACTTTGTTACCCAAGGAGAGGCGACAGAGTTGGATAAAGGCTTGGTTGAAAAAATTACAGACCCTTTGACCCATTTAGTCCGCAATAGTTGTGACCACGGGGTTGAAATGCCTGCAGATCGCCTTGCTGCTGGAAAATCCGAAACGGGGACTATTACCCTGTCTGCCTCTCACCAAGGTGGTTCTATTGTGATTGAGGTGAGAGACGACGGGAGGGGAATGTCGCGTGAGAAAATTCTAAATAAAGCCCGTGAACGCGGCTTAGATGTATCTGATCAAATGTCAGATTCGGATGTTTGGCAGTTGATCTTTGCACCTGGCTTCTCAACAGCAGAAGTGGTTACAGATGTGTCTGGTCGCGGTGTGGGGATGGATGTAGTTAAGCGAAATATCGCGGCCCTTAATGGGACTGTTGAGATTGATTCGGCCGAAGGTTACGGCATGAAGGTGTCTGTTCGGCTCCCGTTGACACTTGCCATCATGGACGGAATGTCCGTGGGGGTCGGTGATGAGGTTTACATACTCCCACTATCTTCCGTGGTGGAGTCATTCCAAGTCAAAGCGGATGCAGTTAGTACGGTTGGACAGGGGTCTCAACTCGTCAAGGTTCGGGATGAGTACATGCCTGTCATTGAATTGGAAAAGGTGTTTCAAATTCCAAGGTTTGATTTTGAAAGATCTAGCGACATCATGGTTGTCGTTGAAGCCGATGGTAGTCGTGTCGTTTTGCTGGTCGACGAGTTGCTTGGTCAACAACAAGTTGTTGTTAAAAATTTAGAGTCCAACTATCGAAAGGTGCCTAACGTTTCCGGTGCGACGATACTAGGTGACGGGAAAGTGGCGCTAATTTTGGATACGGGTGCTCTAGTTCGCCGTTCTAGGCATTGATACCAAGGTACTGAAGGAGTTTCACATGGGCATGATGGAGAATGTTGGTGATTTGTCAGCATCGGGTGCTAGGGAGTATCTGACCTTTCGATTGGATCAAGAAGAGTATGGGATTGATATCCTTAAGGTGCAAGAGATTCGCGGATATGAACCGCCAACCAGAGTGGCAAACGCACCTAATTTCATTAAGGGCGTTGTGAATCTGCGTGGAACGATAGTGCCTATAGTGGATATGCGATTGAAGTTCAGCTGTTCCAAGGCTGAATACAATTCATTCACAGTCGTTATCATTCTTAATTTGCGGAGCCGAATTGTTGGCATTGTGGTTGACTCTGTCAGTGATGTAATGGAGTTGCCACCAGAAAGTCTTAAATCTGCCCCGGATATTGATAGCGTAATCGACAGTGGATCTGTGCTTGGGCTTGGGTCCCTAGGGGAGAGGATGTTGATCCTCTTAGACATTGAGCGTCTTATGTCCGCACCAGATATGGGCCTTGTTGGGGTATCGGAGTGAGTTTTTTGACCCGTAGGGAAGTATACGGATTGGCTCGGTGATGGAGAGGTTTGGACATTTAGTAGCTCAGTCAAAAACACTGTTCGAAGGTGCGGACTCCGGTGCGACGAGTATGCAAGGTCGAGAATTCACATGGACGGACGCTGATTTTGACCGTGTGCAAGGGATGATTTATAAGCGTGCAGGCATTAGCTTGCATGATGGTAAACATGCGATGGTGTATAGCCGACTCTCTAGACGGCTTCGTGAAACCGGATACCAGAGCTTTCGTGAGTACTTGAGTTGGTTGGAGTCGGGCGATGGGCCCGAGTGGCAGGAGTTTGTGAATGCTTTGACCACGAATTTAACTTCTTTTTTCAGAGAACAGCATCATTTTGATATTTTTGCAGATCACCTGAAATCAAAGCCAGCAGGAACTTCTTGGAAAGTTTGGTGTAGCGCCGCTTCAACGGGGGAAGAGCCTTACTCGATCATCATGGCGATGCTTGAAGTACTGGGGCCGCGGGCCAACTTTTCTCTGTCAGCAAG
>CAJASG010000275.1 GCA_903944555.1 uncultured beta proteobacterium | reverse complement strand
GGTGGCCGCCACGGCCTGGGCATGAGCGACCAGATCGAGAACCGCATCATCGAAGCCAAGAGCCGCGGCATCTACGAAGCACCCGGCCTGGCCCTGCTGTTCATCGCCTACGAGCGCCTGGTCACCGGTATCCACAACGAAGACACCATCGAGCAGTACCGCGACAACGGCCGCAAACTGGGCCGCCTGCTGTACCAGGGCCGCTGGTTCGACAGCCAGGCAATCATGCTGCGCGAAACCGCCCAGCGCTGGGTGGCCAGTGCGGTGACCGGTACTGTCACACTGGAGCTGCGCCGCGGTAACGACTACTCGCTGCTGAACACCGAGAGCCCCAACCTGACCTACCACCCAGAGCGCCTGAGCATGGAGAAGGTGGAAGACGCACCGTTTAGCCCAGCTGACCGCATCGGCCAGCTGACCATGCGCAACCTGGACATCGTGGACACCCGCGCCAAGCTGGGGATTTACGCCAAGAGTGGCATGTTGTCACTGGGTGAGGGTGGTGACTTTCTTAAACTTGGTAGCAGCAAGTAAATCGGGGCTCGCCTGGGCAGCATGATTTTGCTTCGCCCCAGGCGGCGCAACCCGCACTCGACGATGAGCGAGGCCAGCGCGTTAACTGGTGATCGGGGGTTTGGTTTTAGAGCTGCTGGCTAACGGCGCTCTGCCAACCCCTGCGCCAAAGTGTCTCGTCTTGCAGCTGGCGCCAGTGAATGCGTGTGACGGTTTTTGAATACACCGCTTCCAATTCAACCCACTCAATTGCCAGTTCCGGTAGCTCGGGCTCTATCACCCGCGACACCAGGAAATGCTTGTTTTTGGCTATCGGCTGCACAGCAGTCCATTTGGTCAGCAGCAGCTTTTTGGGATGCAAGGGGGTCATGTCGATTCAATATCCTCAAGCCGAAGGGGAAAACTCGGAACAGGTCAAAATTCCGTGTAGCGATGGAAGCTGCCACACCGCCCTCATCTGGAGGGGTTGTGTGGGCATTCACGCACGACTCCCCCATTACCTATCGAGATCTAACCATGCAAGATGACGAGCGCTGCTGTGGCACGGGAACCTGCATCATTGACGCCCGTGGCCGGTGTTGGTGCGGGCAACAGTGGGATGGAGAAAAAATGTGCCGTCCACCCGCCGACGCGCTGCCTCCCGCCAGCTCTGCTTCCGATTTGGCGATGCCCGCGGACAGTTCAACCCCTGAATCACGGTGATCGACCGGACGCCGAGTGACGAAATTGGCAACTTGAGCACGCAAAACGCTCAGCTTTAACCTTTGTCAGGGTGACTTTTCAGGTCTTCCACGCGCCACCAGGTGACGTCGTCGATGCCGTGCACCACTTGGTAGGCCTCAACCACCACCTCAAGTAGCACACAGTCTGGCGTTTGCGTGAACGTCGCAAGGTCGGGGTGCCTTTGCAAGTGGGCACCCAGCAGGTGGGGCTGCGTGGTGACATTGATTTCTTGCACGCGCCCTACGGCACTCAGAACAAAGCGGGTCGATGTGCCCCCGGGGCTTGCGCTGCTGCTTCCATCTATTAGCACCGACACCCGCTGGTTTTGCATCAGGTTGGTGAATTTTCGGGTGTTGCGGTAGGTGGCAAAAACCAGCCGTTGCCCTTCATCGACTGGCGTGATGGCAATCAAACTGGTGTGGGGTTGCCCTGCATTTTCTGTGGCAAGTACGGCAAAACCAATGGTATTTAGCAGGTTCTGGATGTTATCCCGGATCGAGGCGGTAGATGTCATTGCACACCCAATTGACTGCTTGGCGCAAGCTGGTAATGCCCGCAACTTCCAGCGGCTAAATAGAGCAACCCCTGCATTGCCCAAGCCCAACGGTTCGAACAGGCCATCGTGCTTTCACGCTCCTCGCAACTCTTGACATCAATCAAAACCATCGTCGCCTCACCATCTTGAAAAATAGCCATGGACTCTCCTCAAGCTCTGTGGCGATCTGAACGGAAATATTTGTTAGGCAGCCGCTAACGCCCCAGGTACTCGGCGGCGATGGGTCTGAGGGCCGCAGCTTTAATACCCAGCGATTCCAAGCCCGGCAGGAGGCCGGTGGCCACGTTGTCCGTGCGCATGGAGTCCAGGTTGTCGCGGCTCATCAGGGTGGGGCCGGGGGCCAGTTCCAGCATCAGAGCCTGCATGCGGCCCATCCACAGGGGCAGCGGGATGACAGGGCGGCCCCGCCCTTCGTTCACACCCGCCAGTTGGGCGGACAGTTGTACCAATTGTTTCAGGGTGAAGATATCGGGCCCGCAGACTTCCACCACACAGGGAGTGGGGCCGGAGGCGTTGTTTCGCTCCAAACTTCGCACGACTGCCAAGGCCACGTCCTGCACCCACACGGGCTGAAACCGGGCGTGGGAGCCGGCCAAGGGCATCACGGGGAACACCTTTTGCAGCTTGGCAAACAGGTTCAAGAATTGGTCCTCTGCGCCAAAAATCACACTTGGGCGCAGTATTGTCAAACCAAACGCCGCACCCACACCCTCGCCCGCCGCCTGCACCAGCACGGCCTCGCCCTGCCCTTTGCTGCGCAGGTAATTCGATGGCGCCGCTTCAGGCTGGGGTCCATTGACCCCCAGCGCGCTCACATGCACCAGTTGTTTCACCCCGCTCGCAACACAGGCTCTGGCAATTTTTTGCGGCAGATCCACATGGACTTTTTGAAACGCCTCGGGCGTGCCGTGCAATATGGCAACCAGGTTCACCACCGCGTCATGGCCCGCCATGGCCTGGGTGAGTGCCGCTTCGTCGTGCACATCCAAATCCAGTACCGTTACAAAGGGCAAGGGCTGCACATTGCGGGCATTGGAGCGCCTGCGGGTCGGCACCGTGACATGCCAGCCCTGGCGCACCAGCTTTTCGCACACATGGGCACCAACAAACCCTGAACCGCCGAGTACAAATATGTTTTTCATGCCCCGAATCTAGCCGCTTCCCCAAAACACAAGGGTGCGCGGGGTCAAATGCTGTTCAAACGACCACCGGCTCGGGCTCCAGCACAATGCCAAAACGCTCGTACACGCTGGTCTGTATAGCCTTGGCCAGCGTCATGACCTCGCCCCCGGTGGCGCCACCGCGGTTCACCAGCACCAGCGCCTGTTTCTCATAGACCCCCGCTTGCCCCACGGTCTTGCCACGCCAGCCACAGGAGTCAATCAACCAGCCGGCGGCCAGTTTGACCGAGCCATCGGCCAGCCGGTAGTGCACAACTTTGGGGTCGCGGGCGATGATGTCCGCGCACTGCTCGGCGGTGACGGTGGGGTTTTTGAAGAAACTCCCCGCATTGCCGATGACCTGCGGGTCGGGCAGCTTGGCGCGGCGGATTTCACACACCCAATCAAAAATTTGTTGTGCGCTGGGCTGCGTGCAGCCATGCTCGGCCATTTTCTTCTCAATGTCGGCATAGCCCAACACCGCCTTCCAGGGCTTGGGCAGGCTGAAACGCACACGCAGAATCAGGGCACGGTCCTTCAAACCCAGTGCCCGGTGGCCCGCCAGGTCGGCATCCGTTAAACCGGTACCGGGGCCATGTTTGAAAATCGAATCCCGGTAGCCAAAGGCGCATTGGGCGGCATTCAGGGTGAATACTTTGCCGGTCTGCAGGTCCACCGCGTCCAGCGACTCAAAGCGGTCTTGCAGCTCAACCCCATAGGCGCCCACGTTTTGCACCGGGGACGCGCCCACCGTGCCGGGAATCAGCGCCATGTTCTCCAGCCCCGGGTAGCCTTGTTGCAGCGTCCAGGTGACGAAATCGTGCCAACTCTCCCCGGCACCGGCTTCCACCACATAGGCTTTTGCGGTCTCGTGCAGCAAGCGTCGCCCCATGACCTCAACCTTGAGCACCAGGGGTTTGACGTCGCCCGTAAGCACTATATTGCTGCCGCCCCCCAGCACCAGCTTGGGGCAAACACCCCATTCGGGATGCTCCAGCAGCGCGAGCACATCGGCTTCGGTGGCAATGCGCGCCAGGGTGTGGGCCTTGGCCACGATGTGGAAGGTGTTAAAAGCTTGGAGTGGGACGTTTTTCTCGACTAACATGGCTGGATTGTCGCATTGGGAGGCTTGACGCCTCCCGCGCAGGCCAGGTCGGTCATGGCCTAGTCATTCAACCGCGCACAACCCGGGACCGATGCGGGTGGCGCAAAACTCTGCTGAACAAAAATGCCTTCTTTTGATACTGTTTGCGACGCCAACATGGTGAATGTGAAACACGGGGTGGAAAACACCGCCAAAGAAATCGCCACCCGCTTTGATTTCAAGGGCACACCCGCCTCGGTTGAGCTCAAGGACAAAGAGATCACGCTCATCGGCAATGCCGACTTTCAGCTGACGCAGATCGAAGACGTGCTGCGCAACAAGCTCACCAAAGCCGCTGTGGATGTGCGCTTTCTGGACATCGGCGATGTGCAGAAAATCGGTGGCGACAAGGTCAAATGCGTCATCAAGGTACGCAACGGCATTGAGACCGAAGTGGCCAAGAAAATCCAGCGCATGATCAAAGACAGCAAGCTCAAAGTACAGGCCGCCATTCAGGAAGAAAAAGTGCGCGTCACCGGCGCCAAGCGCGACGACCTGCAGGCCGCCATGGCACTGATCAAGAAGGAAATGACGGATTTGCCTTTGACGTTTGACAACTTCCGCGACTGATGAAAACCGCCGTCCTGCGCTGCGCGCTCGTGCTGACCCTGGTGGGACCTGTTGCGGCCCAAACCGTGGGCCTGTCAGGCATGCTGGGCGGCAAAGCCCTGGTGATTGTGGACGGCAGCCCCCCCAAAAGCGTTGCAGTGGGCGAGTCTTTTAAGGGCGTCACCGTGGTGTCCACCCAAGGTGACGTGGCCGTGCTGGAAATCGCCGGCAAGCGACACGCAATGCGCGTCGGCGACGCCCCTGCCAGTGTGGGTGGCGGCGGAGGCGGAGGTGGTGGTGCCGGTGGCAGCCGCATTGTGCTGCCCGTCGGCTCCGGTGGGCACTTCTTTACGCTGGGCCAGATCAACGGGCGCACCACGCAAATGATGGTAGATACGGGCGCGACCGGTATCGGCATCAGCGCGGCGGACGCCGACCGCATGGGCATCAACTACAAATCTGGCACGCCCATGCAGGCCAGCACCGCCAACGGCGTGATTTCGGGCTGGCGCGTCAAACTGAATTCTGTTCAGGTGGGTGACGTGATTGTGCGCGACGTCGACGCCGCCGTTACCTCAGGGCAGATGCCCTACGTCTTGTTGGGCAATAGCTTTCTGAGCCGTTTCCAGATGACACGCACCAATGATCAAATGGTTTTAGAGAAGCGGTATTGAGACATGGCCGTAAGCGTCCAAAGCGAAAACGAGTACGAAGACCTTCTGGCCCTTTGGTCCGATCTGGAGTCGGGCTTGGGCGTCATTTTGACCAGCCCGGGGAGCACCCAGGAGTTTGCCCACCGCGTTGTGCAGTACGACCGCTGGATGCAGGGCCTGATGCAGCGCGACCCCGATGTCGGCCTGTACTTGCTGTTCCAGTTGGCCAGCAATTCCCCGGTGGGCTACAGCGCATCGCACGCGCTGGTGTGCGCCGTGCTGTGCCACATGATTGCGACTGAGCTGGCCATTGCCCCCAAAGAGCGCGACAGCCTGGTGCGCGCCGCGCTGACCATGAACATTGCCATGACGACGCTGCAAGACACCTTGGCCAGTCAAGCCGAAAAGCCCACCAAGGAGCAGCAGGACGCGATTCGCGCCCACTCCATCAAGGGCGCCATGATGTTGGCCAATCTGGGCGTGGCTGACGACACCTGGCTGGACATTGTTTCCTCGCACCACGACGATTCGGCAGACCGCACCGATCTGCGCCTGGTGCCGCCGGCCACGCGGCTGACGCGCATCCTCAAGGTGGTGGACCGCTATTCGGCCATGATCAGCCCACGCATGTCGCGGGCGGGGCGCAGTGCCACCGAATCGGCACGCGCCATCATGGCCAATGTCTCCGCCAAAACCGATGAAATTGGCCACGCCATGGTGCGCGCGGTGGGCCTGTGCCCCCCCGGCACCTATGTGCGACTGGACAACGATGAACTGGCCGTGGTGGTGCGCCGCAGCAGTACCCCCAACCAACCCTATGTAGCCATCGTGAGCCGGCCAACGGGCGAGTTGCTGCCCGCACCGCGCCTGCACAGCACGGCCCAGCGCGACCCGCGCATCCGTGCCGCGCTGGCCGCATCGGGCGTGCGTGCGCGGCTCAACCACTTTCACATCTTGCAACTCGGCTCGCACGCGGCGCAAAAGCCATAGCGCCCGTACAGCATGAAAAACAATCGCCATTTGTTCCGCGCTTTGTTCCTGACCGCGCTGCTGCACTGCAATGCGGCCAGTGTGCTGGCGGCCGCACCCATGCCTATTCAATTGCGGGCCTTGACGGAAGCACTGCCGCCGCTCAATTACGAGCTGAATGGCCAGGTCGTGGGTTTCTCCAGCGAATTGCTCGACATGCTGGCGCTGGAAGCGGGCGTTACCGTGCAAAAACAGCTCTTGCCGTGGGCAAGGGCCTACCGCATGGCGCTGGACGATGCCGACACCATCATTTACTCGCTGGTGCGCACGCCCGAACGCGAGACCCTGTTTCAGTGGGTTGGCCCGATCAGCCCCCGCAAAATTGTGCTCTACCGCATGGCCACGCGAAAGGAGTTGGCGGTGACCCATCTGGACGACGTGCGCCCCTACAAAGTGGGGGTGGTGCGGGAATCCGCCGCCGCCAAAGCCCTGATCAACAAAGGCTTCACGGTAGACAAAGAGCTTGAGCTAGCCTTGGATGACGCGACCAACATGCGCAAATTCAAAGCGGGTCGGTTCGATTTTTTGGTGTCGCTAGACTGGGCGGCGGCTTACAACACCCAACAAAACGACATGACCCCCGCGGACTTGGCCGCAGTGCTGGTGCTAGACGAGCAATCTGAATACTGGTTTGGTGTGAGCCTGCGCAGCGATGCGCAGATCGTGCGCCGACTGAACGAGGCGCTGGTCAAGGTGCGGCGTGATGGTCGGCTGAAGGCGCTCACACGCCGCCACATGCAGTCGCCCTGACGCGCCCGATGCCCGGTAGTGCCCAGGCAGATCAGTGCGTATCGGACTTGTGTTTGTGGTGCAGGTCGTGTGGATGGTGCGGGTGCTTTTTCTTGCCCAGACGTGACTCCGTGCCCTTGGCCAGCCGCCCAATATTCTCAGCATGGCGGTAAATCAACAGCAAGGACATCACGGCGGTAGAAAACAAAATCTCCTTGCTCATGTACCAGGCCGCACCGTCGCCAAAAATGTAATACACCGGGGCAAACACCGCAGCGATCAAAGACGCCAGCGATGAAAAGCGAAAAAAGTAGGCAATTACCAGCCAGGTCGCACCCGTAGCCAGCCCCAGCACCCAGCTGATACCCACCAGCACCCCCAAGGCTGTGGCCACACCTTTACCACCAACAAACCGGAAGAACACCGGGTACAAGTGACCCACAAACGCGGCCAGCCCCACCAGGGCCACCGTGCCGTCTTCCAGGCCATAGGGCTTGCCGTACCACTTGACCAACACCACCGGCAACCAGCCTTTGGCCGCATCCAGCAGCAGCGTGGTGATGGCGGCGGCTTTGCTGCCGGAGCGCAAGACGTTGGTAGCGCCCGGGTTCTTGCTGCCAAAAGTGCGGGGGTCGTCCAGGCCCATCAGGCGGCTGACAATGACCGCAAACGACAAGGAACCCACCAGGTAGCCCGCGAGCGTGGCCAACAGGGGATAGAAAGAACGTAATGAATCCAAACCAACTCTCCTTTAATCTAGCAATGCGCACTGTACCGCTTTTGCCGACAGCAACTTGAGGCAGACCTGCGGGTCAATGCCGACCAGGTAACCACGCCGCCCGCCGTTGATCAAAATTTTAGGCAGAGCCAAAATGCTGTCCTCAATAAAGATGGGCATCGCCTTGCGGGTGCCAAAGGGCGACGTCCCCCCCACCAGGTAGCCACTATGCCGGTTGGCCACCTCGGGCGCACACGGCTCCACCGACTTGGCACCGATTTGCCGCGCCAGATTTTTGGTGGACACCTTGCGGTTGCCGTGCATCAGCACCACCAGCGGCTTGGCATCCTGGTCTTGCATGATGAGGGTTTTGACCACCGCAAACGGGTCCCAACCCAGCACTTCGGCACTGTGCAGCGCGCCACCGTGCTCCAGGTATTCGTAAGGGTGCTCGGTGAACGCCACCTTGTGCGCTCTCAGCATCTGGGTGGCAGGGGTCTCGCTGACGTGGTCCTTCTTGGCCATGGCTGCGTCAGTGTTTGAACACGATGGCGGCGAGTTTCAGTCCTTGGATTTTTTTCGCTGCGGCATCGGCCTGCGCGCGTGTGGCGTAGGGCCCAACCCGCACCCGCGTTAGCGTGCGCTGTTTGGACTTGACGACATCCGAGAACACCGGCAGGCCGGCATCTTCCAACGTTTTGTAGGCGTTACGGCCGTTGCTCGACACCGCAAACAAACCGGCATTGATATAAAAGCCGCGCACCAAACCGCTGGCGGGCACGGTCCGGGGCGGGACGGTACGCGGCAGCACAGCCACTGGGGGCGCTGCAGCGGCTTGGGGCGCCGGTGCGGCCACGGGCTGCGGCTGGACCGCGCGCAGCGGTGCTACCTCCACCTTGGCCGGCGCGGCCACCGCACTGGAGGTCACCTCCGGCTTCGGCTCCACGGGCATGGCGGTCGGGGCATGCACGGATGTAGGCGTGACAGCACTCATCGGGGCGGGGGCCGGTGCAACCGTGGAAGCCGGTGCAGCGGTTGCGGGGTTGGGCTCTGCCTGCGTTGGCAGCGGGTCCGACTGAAAAGAAAGTGCCTTGGGCCACATCGAGCAGCCGCCCAACAGGGCCAGCGTCGCCATGGCAAGGGTCGGAACAATGGCACGGTGCAAGCGGCTGGCGCCGCGCGATGGGATCGGCAGATGGGGCATGGGGCGGGTACTTTCTGGATAGGGCGTGGTGCGTTGGGGCTCACAGAACTGAGACGCAAAATATAGCAGTTAAATTGCTATTAAAACAGGAGCTACCTGCGCACATTCCACGGGGGCTAGAGGCCTATTTAATGCAAAAATAGCCACCCAACCCGGCACCCAAGGCCCAACTCACAAAGCCGGATCGCGAATTTCCCAGCGAATGGCGTCGATCTGTTTGAGCACTTCCGGCGTCAGCGTGGTGCCCCAGGCATTCAGGTCTTCGTCCAGTTGTGCCACCGAGGTCACGCCAATGATGGTGCTGGCCACCTGCCACTTGGTGTAACAAAACGCCAGCGCCAGCTGCGTGGGAGTCATGCCATTTTCCAGAGCCAAGGCGTTGTAGCGGCGCGCCGCCGCCAGCGCCTCGGGGCGGCCCCAGCGCTGTTTGCGGGTGGTCTCGAACTTGGCGATCCTAGCCTCAGCCGGGGCACCGGGGCCGGTCAGGCCCGAGGCATCGTACTTGCCGGTCAGCAAGCCAAACGCCAGCGGTGAATAGGCCAGCAGCGACACGTTCAGCCGGTGCATCGTCTCGTCCAACCCGTTTTCCACCGTGCGGTTCAACAGGCAGTAGGCGTTTTGCACCGTGGCCACGCGCGGCAGGCCGTGCGCTTCAGCCAGCCGCACAAACTCGTGCACACCATAGGGCGTTTCGTTAGACAAGCCCACGGCGCGCACCTTGCCCGCCTTGACCAGCGTACCCAGCGCCTCCAGTTGCGCGTGCATGGACGTGCTGCCGTGGTTCTCGTTTTTCGGGTCGTAATACAGGCCACCAAACATGGGCACATGGCGGGTCGGCCAATGGATTTGGTACAGGTCGATCACATCGGTTTTCAGGCGGCGCAGGCTGTCATCGCAAGCGGCGATGGTGTCGGCCGGGGTGACATCGGACGCCCCACCGCGAATCCAAGGCATGCCGCGTGAGGGTCCGGCGATCTTGGTGGCGATCACCAGCTTTTGCCGGGCACCCGGGCGTTTTTCGAGCCAGTTGCCGATGATTTTTTCGGTGGCGTTGTAGGTCTCGGCCCGTGGCGGCACGGCATACATCTCGGCGGTGTCGATGAAGTTGACGCCGCGCTCCAGCGAACGGTCGAGGATGGCGAAGGCGGTGGGCTCGTCCACCTGTTCACCAAAGGTCATAGTACCCAGGCAAATGGGGGTGACGTGCAGGTCGCTAGACCCAAGTTGGATAGTTTTCATGGTGCCAATGCTATGAGGATGCTGGGGGGTGCGGGGCAGTTTAGCGATTCCCCGCGCCGGGCACTGTCACCCTGGCGAAAGACCTTCAGTCCCCGCCGCCGCCGCAACCACCTCCATCACCACCCCCGTCACCACCGCTGCCATCCGAACTGCTGCTGGACGACTCGCTGCCGCCAAAACTACCGGCATCGCCCGACGCGCCCGAGCTGCCGTCACCAAAGCTACTACCGCAATAGGTGTCGGAGCCGCTTTTGCGCTCAATATCACTGCAATCCGGCACATAAGTGAACCCGCCGGCAATGGCGTACTTCTTGTCCAGCGCAAACAGCAGTGGCAAGCGGCTGGGAGCACGGGGGTCAATACTTTCTTCTTTGCACGCCCAGAACCAGCTGCGGCGCAGTCCGTCGTTGCGCCGGGCGTCGCGCCCCAGCACCTCGGCCGGGGTGTGGTGCAGCAGCGTTCCAAACGCCGCATCGCACCACTGCGCGTAGCCCCGCGTATGCAGGATGAATTCATGCCAGGCCGCGTCCACCACCTTGGAGGGCATGGCCACAAAGGCGCGCTGGCTGCGCAGGTAGGCCATGAAAAACTGCCGCAAGCCGTGCAGCACCAGCTCGGTGTCACGCTCGCTGAGCTGGGGGTACTGCTCGCGCAATTTGGCACCCAGAAAACGCGGCAAGGGGGCTTCGCGCACAAACTGGCGGCGCAGGCTGAGCTCCCAGGCTCGGATGGCCCAAAACAGTACAAAGCCCAGAAACACCGAGAACACCACCAGCAGCGCAAACATCCGCCCCCCGGGGCGCGTGGTGAGCACCAACACGGGAAGCACCAGCACGGCCAGCCACTTGCTCCACGCCAGCCACCCGATACGCCGTCGCAATGTCGCCCTAACGGCAGGCAGCCGCATAGCGAGCCTCCTCTTGCAGGCGCAACACGCGGCGCTGCACCTTGCCGGTGGTGGTCATGGGCAGCGCATCGACAAACTCGATCTCTTTGGGGTACTCGTAGGGCGCCAGCAGGCCTTTGACGTGGGTTTGCAACTCAACCGTCAATTGGGCATGTAATTGGGCTATGGCCCCCGTTCTACCTGCGCAAGCAGCTATGAAATCAGGAGCAATAACCACATAGGCCTTGACCAGCGCACCACGGTCAGCATCTGGCTTGGGCACCACGGCCGCATTGGCCACGGCCGGGTGTTTAACAAGGCAATTCTCAATTTCGCCGGGGCCAATGCGGTAGCCCGCGGCCTTGAAAATGTCGTCCGAGCGGCCCTGGTACCAGAGGTAACCGTCGGCGTCGCGCACCGCCAAGTCGCCGGTGCGGCACCAGTCGTCGGGCCCGTGGCTGCCGGTGAACTTGGCACGGGTAGCGTCCTCGATTTTCCAGTAGCCCAGAAAGAAAATCGGGTCGGGCTGACCATGCACATCAAAACGGTTCAGCGCCACGTCGCCGGGCACACCGCTCGGGCATTCATTGCC
>CAJASG010000274.1 GCA_903944555.1 uncultured beta proteobacterium | reverse complement strand
TGCAGACAGCGGCCGCCCCCTCGGCGGCGTCTGGCAACGCGCCGAACGGCGTTGTCGATTCGGGCATTCCCAGCGTCGTGGCAAAGTCTGCTGCGCCGTTGGCTGGCGCGGTTGCAGCCGCTGCAGTCCCTTCTGCCCCTAAAGAGCGGTTTGAAGTCACCACGGATGTGATGAAGCTGACGTTCGATACCGAAGGCGGCTCATTGGTGCGTACTGAACTCCTCAAGTACGCTGACAGCAACGATAAGTCCAAGACTTTTGTGCTGCTGGATGAAAGCAAAGACCGCGTCTACCTGGCCCAGTCGGGTGTTGTGGGCGGGGTCACCGTTGGTGCATTTCCGACCCATAAAACACCCATGCTCGCGAGCGGCGAGCGCGTCCTTAAGGAGGGTGTGAACGAACTGGCAATTCGATTTACGTCCGCAGATGTTGGAGGCATCAAGCTGGTTAAAACGTATACCGTTCGCCGTGGAGCCTACGACATGGTTGTCAAGCACGAGCTCACCAACGTATCTGCTGCGCCGATTGCGCCCCAGTTATATGTGCAACTGGTGCGGGACGGTAATAAGCCTTTGGGCGAGTCCGCCTTCTACTCCACATTCACGGGTCCAGCGATTTACACGGACGCCAAGAAGTACCAAAAAGTCGAGTTCAGTGACATCAAGAAGAAAAATGTTGATGTTGAAAAAGAAGCTACTAATGGCTACGCAGCAATGGTGCAGCATTACTTTGCCAGTGCGTGGATCCTTCCAGACGGCATGAAGCGCTCCATCTCTTTGGATGGGGTGGACATTGGCTCTGCGATGGCGGACTGTTGTTACCGCGTCTCCATGGTTGCCCCGATTGAGCCTATTGCACCCGGCGCAACCAAAGTGATTGATGCCACGCTTTTTGCAGGGCCGCAAGAAGAAAAGCTGCTGGAAGCGTTGTCACCAGGGCTGGAGTTGGTCAAGGACTACGGGTGGTTGACAATTTTGGCCAAGCCCCTGTACTGGTTGTTGGACAAATTGCACGGATTTATCCAGAATTGGGGTTGGTCTATCGTTGCCCTGGTTGTATTGCTCAAGATCGCCTTTTATTGGCTCAATGCCAAGGCATATGCCAGCATGGCTAAGATGAAAGCGGTCAACCCAAAAATCACGGAAATGCGTGAGCGTCTCAAAGATAACCCACAGCAGATGCAGCAAGAGATGATGCGCATCTACCGTGAGGAAAAGGTCAACCCCATGGGGGGCTGCTTCCCGATCATGGTGCAAATCCCGGTGTTCATTGCGCTCTACTGGGTCTTGTTGTCTAGTGTGGAGATGCGCAATGCGCCTTGGGCCATGTGGATTCACGATCTCTCCTCGCCTGATCCTTACTACATCTTGCCCTTGGTCATGACACTGACGACCATGTTACAAACATCCTTGAATCCGGCTCCGCCAGATCCATTGCAGGCCAAAATGATGTGGTTCATGCCGCTGGCGTTCAGCGTGATGTTCTTCTTCTTCCCCGCCGGCTTGGTGATGTACTGGATTACCAACAACGTGCTGTCCATTGCTCAGCAGTGGGTTATCAACACCCGCATGGGTGTGCCGCCCAAGTTCAATTTGCCCAAGTTCTCCTGAGTTGAATGCGGGTCTCGCAGTGCTGACGCGCCACCAAGACCCGATTTTGGCAATCGCTACCGCACCGGGCCGTGGCTCGGTCGGCATTGTGCGTATCAGTGGGAGAGCAATCGCACCGTTGATGCGCGCGATTGTCGGCAGGGTCCTTCGCCCCCGGGAGGCAACCTACCTGCCCTTCCCTGATCGACAGGGTGTGCCGATTGACCACGGATTGGCGTTGTTTTTTCCAGGGCCCCATTCCTTTACCGGTGAAGATGTGCTTGAGCTGCAGGGCCATGGAGGTCCTGTGGTACTTCAACTGTTGCTCGCCCGATGCCTGGAAGCCGCCGCGCAGCCAGACATTGAAACGGGAATAGCCTGTCTTGAAGGACTGCGGGTAGCCCGTCCGGGCGAGTTCACCGAGCGTGCATTCCTGAATGACAAGATCGATTTGGCACAAGCAGAAGCCATCGCGGATCTCATCGACGCGAGCACCGAAGCGGCGGCACGCAGCGCCACCCAGTCGCTCTCCGGTGCGTTTTCACAAAAAATCCATGCACTGCGCGATGCGCTCATCCAATTGCGCATGTTGGTCGAGGCCACATTGGATTTTCCGGAAGAAGAAATTGATTTTTTGCAGAAGGCGGACGCGAAGGGCCAGCTTGGAAGACTGCAGGAAGCCCTGCGGACGCTTATGCAACAGGCCTCCCAGGGTGCATTGCTACGCGAAGGTATTCGGGTGGTCATCGCGGGTCAACCCAATGCCGGGAAGTCGTCACTGCTCAATGCGCTGGCAGGGGCTGAATTGGCCATCGTCACCCCCATTGCGGGCACCACGCGCGACAAGGTGCAGGAAACCATTCAGATACAAGGTGTCCCGATCCACATTGTGGATACTGCCGGGTTGCGGCTAAGCGAGGATGCAGTTGAAAAAATTGGGATTGCCCGCGCTTGGGATGCCATCGAAGGTGCCGATGCCGTCCTGTTTCTTCACGATCTGACCCGTATTGCCGACACGGATTACATCGCGGCCGACGCTGCCATTGCGCAGACCTTGGTGGAAAAACTGGCAAAGACGGTTCAGGTCATTGATGTTTGGAACAAGGTGGACACCGCCTCGGCTATTGCACCCCAATCGGGAATCACGCTGTCCGCGAAAACCGGTCACGGGTTGGACGTTTTGCGAAGTGCCCTATTGCAGACGGCCGGTTGGCAGGCAACAACCGACGGTGTGTTTATTGCTCGGGAGCGCCATCTCCAAGCCTTGCGTCGGGTGGCGGCGCACTTGGATGCGGCGGACGCGCATTTGATGCAGCGAGGCCAGTCGCTTGACTTGTTGGCAGAGGAACTGCGGCTCGGACAGAATGCCCTGAGTGAGATTACAGGCGAATTCAGTTCAGATGATTTGTTGGGTGTGATCTTCTCAAAATTTTGTATCGGCAAATAGACTGGCTTAAACTCTGTCGGTCGTTCAACCCAACAGTAAAAAAATCATGTCACTGTTTCCCTGGTTCTCTAAGAAGAAGTCGGCTTCCCCCATTGCGGATGCCCAGAGTTCCGGGTTGGGGCATGTGGATGCGACTGTACCGTTCACCCATTCAGGGCGGGGCCATCCCAAGGCGACCGATGCACCAGGGAGTGCTGCCAATCGAAAACACGAGCGTCTGGAGCGCCGTGAATTGCTGTATTCGGTTGTTCGCGAGTCCATGACCCGCGTCGGTGTTTTGTCTTCGAGTTACAAATTCAAGGTGCTGTCGCTGGATTCGCGGGGGCGCCAATATTTGATCATGATGGACCTCGTCAGGCTGCATGACGGCGAAGCCGGTCGACTGGCGGAAATTGAGGCCTTGATCGCCCAGAGTGCCAAGTCACGCCACGATATTTTGGTGACCTCGGTCTATTGGCGTGTGAGTGAACATGTCACAGCCGGTTTGACGCGCAAACCCCCACCGGTCTCCGCGCACGCGCCCCTGAGTACAAACCACGCAGCAAGTACCAGTTCCGCCGTGCCAGCCAAGCCACGCTATGAGCCGTTGCAGGCGGACGAAGTGGCCGCTTTCAAGAATGCGCTGGCATCGGTTCCTTCCGCAGCACCGCTTTCTTCCCCGGGCCAGATTGTTCACTCCGGTCGCCGCAATCCCGCTCCCTTGCCGAGTTTCGAGGACACGGAGTTGGATGAACGCCAAACGCCGTTGAGCGGCACCCAATACGGTGACTTGCATTAACTGTGGCAGGCGCAATAGCGCCCATCGGCACAGCACTTGTCTAGTGCCCTGCAAAGTCAATTAGCGTAAACAGTGCAAGGCCAGAATCCCTGAGTTTTTGCGAGCCACCCAGTTCAGGCAGATCAACAATCGCAGCGCCTTCCATGACGGTGGCGCCTTGACGTTCGAGCAACTTCCTACCCGCCATCATCGTGCCACCAGTGGCGATCAAGTCGTCGATTAGCAAGACACGTTGCCCGGCTTTCACGGCGTCGGTATGCAACTCCACCGTTGCGCTGCCATATTCCAACTCATACGTTTCCTCAACCGTCGTGTAGGGTAATTTGCCCTTTTTCCGGATGGGAACAAAACCAACATTCAGTTCGTAAGCCACCACCGCACCTAGGATAAATCCCCGTGCATCCAAGCCAGCGACCACGTCTGGACGCATGGCCGGGTCCATGTAGCGATGCACAAAAGCATCAATCAAAATACGAAATACCTTGGCATCCTGCAGCAAGGGTGTGATGTCCCGAAATTGAACCCCGGGAGCGGGCCAGTCGGAAACAGTGCGGATATGGTTTCTAAGGTATTGGCTAACGCTCAAGTGCTGCATAAATCATCCGTGGAAATGGTCGCCAAGAGGTAACCCTGGCTGCTATTGTGCCCGCTAGCCAACGCTCCCGATGACCGACCCTTTCAGTAGTTTTTGTTCCGCCAAGGCGAGGGCTTCGGCCTTTCCGGACAGCACCAGGGTGTCGCCGTCCTGCAAAATCGTACTGTCCGTGGCATCACCGACTTTCCCGTTGTTGTGCCGAAGACTGACAACACGCACCCCCATTACCTGCAACGCAAAGACGCCCAGTGGGTGCCGGGTTGCTTTACCTTGCGCCGGGATGGTTACCGAAGACAAGCGTTCATGCAGGCGTTCGTCAACGGAGTTGTCGTCCGCGCCGTGGAAGAAGCCGCGCAATAGGTTGTACCGGGCATCACGCTGGTCCTGCACGATGCGAATCACACGCCGCATGGGCACGCCGACCAGCGCCAGTGCATGGCTGGCCAGCATCAAAGAGCCCTCTATCGCCTCCGGAACCACTTCCGCAGCACCTGCCTCCCGTAGTGTTTCCAAGTCATGGTCATCCTGCGTTCTGACGATCACCGGAACCTGAGGTGCATGCGAGCGCACGTGCACAAGCACCTTCAGCGCGCCAGGGCAGTCAAGATAGGTGATGACGACAGCGCTAGAGCGTGCCAACCCAGCAGCCATCAGGGCCTGGAGTCGGGATGCGTCGCCAAACACAACCGAGTCTCCCGCGGACGCTGCCTGTTGCACGCGGTCGGGGTCGAGGTCCAGCGCCATATACGGGATGCCCTCACGTTCAAGCATGCGCGCAAGATTTTGGCCGCAGCGACCATAGCCGCAGATGATGACGTGCCGGTTGGCGCCAATGGACTTGCGGGCAATGGTCGTCATCTGTAGGGACTGCTGCAACCAATCGCTGGACACCAACTTCATCACAATCCGGTTGCTGTACATCACGACAAATGGGGTCGCCAACATGGAGAGCACCATGCTGGCAAGAATTGGATTTAATAGCGAAGGTGGAACCAGGGCGTTTGCCTGGGCCAACGTCAGAAGCACAAATCCGAACTCCCCCGCTTGCGCCAAATAGAGGCCCGTTCGCAGAGCCACACCTGACGTTGCGCCCAAACCTTTGGACAAGCCCGCCACCAACAAGGCCTTGCAAAACGTGGGTACCACCAACAGCAACAGCACCAAAGGCCAACGCGCCAGCACCAGTCGCCAGTCCAGCAGCATCCCGATACTGATAAAGAAGAGGCCTAACAGCACATCGTGAAAGGGCCGAATATCCGTTTCCACCTGGTGTTTGTACTCGGTCTCGGAAATCAGCATACCGGCAATGAAGGCTCCTAGCGCCAGGCTGAGTCCTGCCAGTTCGGTCAACCAGGCCAATCCAAGGGTGACAAACAGCAGGTTCAATACAAACAGCTCTTCACTCTTGCGGCGGGCCACGATGGTCAGCCAGCGGCGCATGACATGTTGACCGCCCACCAGCAGCACGGTCACCAACACGGTCGCTTTCAGTGCCGCCAGTCCCAGAGCCCCGACCAGTTGCTCTGCGGATGCGCCCAAGGCCGGAATCAGCACCAAAAGTGGCACGACTGCCAAGTCTTGGAACAGCAAAACGCCCATGACGCGTTTTCCATGTTCAGATTCCATCTCCAATCGCTCGGCCATCAGTTTCACCACAATTGCAGTGCTGCTCATCGTCAGCGCGCAGGCAAGCGCCAGCGCGGACTGCCACGACATGCTCCACACCGACGGCAGCCAGGCGGCCAATGAAAGGGTCACCAGGGTGGCGCCCAGCATGGTGACCACCACTTGCAATAACCCCAGCCCGAACACATGACGGCGCATCGCGCGAAGCTTGGGCAGGTTGAACTCAAGACCGATGACAAACATCAGAAAGACCACACCGAACTCTCCGAGATGGCGCACGCCAGCGGAGTCTTGTGACAAGGCTAGCGCATTGGGGCCAATGACCACACCAACGGCCAAATACCCCAGCATCGGCGGGAGCTTCAGCGAACGGCACAGCACCACGCCCAGCACCGCGGCCAATAGATAGAGGAGTGTGATTTCCAGTCCGGACATGACTCGATAGTAGCAACAGATGCTGCGCTCTATAAAATGGCGGCATGACCGAACATGAACAGCCCAATCCTGCAGCACTGGCGCAGCGCGCGATCGCTCTGGCAAGAGATACTTTTGATATCGAGGCAGCCGCAGTTCTCGGACTAAAGGACCGAATTGGCGCTGAATTCGCACAGGTGGTGACCATGGTGCTTGCCCTCCAGGGGCGGGTGGTGGTCATGGGGATGGGAAAAAGTGGCCACGTGGGCCGCAAAATTGCAGCCACCTTGGCTTCGACCGGAACGCCCGCCTTGTTCGTGCACCCTGCCGAGGCGAGCCACGGTGATTTGGGAATGATTACGGCGGCAGATTTGGTTCTGGCGATCTCCAATAGCGGTGAATCCCAGGAAATCGCGGCCATCCTTCCTGTACTTAAACGACTGGGTACGCCGGTGGTTGCGATGACGGGTAATCCCAGCTCCACGATGGCGCGCCATGCCGCTTTACGCTTGGATAGCGGCGTGGCGAAAGAAGCTTGCCCCCTGAATCTGGCACCCACCGCAAGCACCACCGCACAATTGGCCATGGGCGATGCCTTGGCTGTTGCCTTGCTGGATGCGCGTGGATTTCGCGCCGAGGACTTCGCCCGCTCCCATCCCGGTGGCGCATTGGGGCGCAAATTGCTCACCTTTGTGAGTGACGTCATGGTTTCTGGTGACGCCGTTCCCAAAGTGTCGCCAGATGCAAGCTTCAGTGCTTTGATGCGGGAAATGAGCACCAAGGGGCTGGGGACGACCGCCATCGTCGACGGCAATAATCACATTCTCGGAATCTTCACGGATGGAGACCTGCGCCGCTTGGTCGAACAGGGAACTGATTTGAGAGCCAAGACTGCAAAAGACGTAATGCACCAATCACCCTGCACGCTCACCGCCCAATCACTGGCCGTAGATGCCGCTGATTTGATGGAGCGTTTGCGCATTACCAGCGTGCTGGTGGTGGATGACGCCAACCAACTGTGTGGCGTGATCCATATTGGCGACTTGTTGCGCGCGAAGGTCATCTAATGAAGCCCGTTTTGAATTTTCCTCCAGAGCTACTTTTGAAGGCGCAGGGCGTCAAGGTTGCATTCTTCGATGTCGATGGCGTGCTAACGGATGGTGGGCTTCTATTTTCCGAGTCCGGCGAAACCCTCAAGCGCTTCAATACCCTGGATGGCCATGGCCTGAAAATGCTGCAAAAAGCGGGTATCACGCCGGTCATCATTACGGGACGTGACTCCCAACCACTACGGACACGCTTGCACGCGCTGGGCATCCAGCATGCGCATTTCGGCACCGAAGACAAGCGCCCTGCTGCCGAGCAGACACTGCAAACCTTGGGCATGGGTTGGGCGAACGCTGCTGCCATGGGCGATGATTGGCCGGACTTGCCGGTGATGCGGCAATGCGCTTTTGCCTGCGCACCTGCCAACGCGCATGCGGAAGTGATTGCTGCATCTCACTATGTCACACGGCTGAGGGGTGGCGATGGCGCTGCGCGTGAGTTCTGTGATGTTCTCTTGGTGGCGAGTGGCCGTTATGTCACCTTGCTGAATGAGTACGCGTAGCCATGCCTCTTCACCGAAAAGTGTGGGAGGGATTTTTGCTGTACCTGCCAATGGTGGTTATGGGGCTGTTGGCATTGGGAACCTATTGGCTGGTTCGCAGTGCGCCAGAAGCCCAAGGGGCCGCGGTCGAACGCCCCGCGAGCCATGAGCCGGACTACTTCATGAACGGGTTCTCCGTCAGAACCTTTGACGGGAGCGGCCGTATACGCACCGAAGTCCTGGGTGAAAAAGCGCGCCACTACCCGGATACCCAATGGATGGAAATTGACAGCATACGCATTCGCTCCTTTGATGCGAACGGTCGGGTCACCACAGCAACGGCCAACCGGGGGTTGACCAACGAGGACAGTTCGGAAGTTCAGCTGTTGGGCAATGCCGTGGTGGTGCGAGAGGCGGAGGCCGGAAAACGGGCCAACGCTGCGCCCCGGATGGAATACCGGGGTGAGTTTTTGCATGCTTTCATGACGACCGAAAAAATCAAATCCCACAAGCCGGTGGAACTGCTGCGCGGCAGTGACCGGTTTACCGCAGATTCTTTGGACTTTGACAACGTCGAGCAGGTCCTTGAAATGCACGGCCGGGTGCGGGGTAGCTTGGTGCCGACGGTGAAATAGAAGGAGCTACAAGTCATGTCAAAGCTGATTTTTATCACCGGTGCGTCCAGT
The DNA here is from genome assembly GCA_903944555.1 of uncultured beta proteobacterium. Classification (GTDB taxonomy): domain Bacteria; phylum Pseudomonadota; class Gammaproteobacteria; order Burkholderiales; family Burkholderiaceae_C; genus Allorhodoferax. The sequence goes on along the minus strand of CAJASG010000274.1, from coordinate 952 downwards.
GGACTGGGGCAAGCTCTGGCATGGCGGTTTTACCAGGCGGGGTATTCCTTGGCGTTGGTTGCGCGGCGCACGCAGGAAATTCAGGCTTGGGCGGAGCGGCAAGAACTGGATTCGCTGCGCTACCAGATCTATGGTGCCGATGTGGCCGTGATCGACAGCATCGTCGCCGCGGGCAAGCAGTGCCTATCCCAACAAGGCGTGCCGGACGTTGTTCTGGCCTGCGCGGGCATCAGCTTTGGTGTCGACACCGCGCAACGCACCGATCTCGATGTCATCGCAAAAACTTTTGCGGTCAACAACACGGGGACGGCCGCCACATTCAATCCATTTCTGAATCGCATGGTGCAACGTGGCTCGGGTGCCCTGGTTGGAATTGGCAGCGTGAATGGGATCCGGGGTTTTGCCGGGCATGGCGCCAATTGCCCGAGCAAGGCGGCCATGATCAGTTACTGTGAATGCCTGCGGGGCGAGTTGCGCAGCTCTGGTGTGAAAGTGGTGACCCTGTGCCCAGGCTACATCGACACGCCGCTGACCCGAAAAAACGACTACACCATGCCATTTTTGATGCGCCCGGAGGACTTTGCCGAAAAGGCGTTCAAGGCGATTGAATCAGGCGTCAGTTACCGTGTCATTCCCTGGCAGATGGGCGTGGTCGCCAAGTTCTTGCGCGTGCTGCCCAATTGGTTGTTTGACCGGGCATTTGCGGGCCGTCCCCGAAAGCCCCGTAGCACCGACACCTGAATCCACACGCTGCGCTTTTCTCGCAGGGGCTGGTAAATCCTGAAATGCAAAAAGGGCCACAAGGGCCCTTTTATTGTCGATTGGCTTAGAGCCAGTCGCGTGCTTAGTAGCTGCTACGGCCACCGCCGTAACCACCACCACCGCCGCCACCGCTACGGCCACCGCCGCCGCCAGCGCCGCCGCCGTATCCGCCGCCACCGCTACGGCCGCC
>CAJASG010000273.1 GCA_903944555.1 uncultured beta proteobacterium | reverse complement strand
GAATCTTCAGGCCTTGGAAGTCCTGCACCGACTGCAAGTGGCGATTGGCGGTAAACACCTTGAAGCCGTTGTCCCAAAACGCCAGACCCTTGATGCCCCGCGCCTCCAGTCGGTGAAGCATCTCAACGCCGATGGCACCATCCACTACCTTGCGATAGGCCGCATGGTCCTTGAACAAAAAAGGCAAATCGAAGACTTCGAAGTCTGCGCCCCCCACACCGGCCAGCTTGGACAGCGACGGTGCCAGCATCTGTACCGCACCCAGGCGCAGGGCATCCACCTCCTCTCGGTCCTTGTAGAGTTGGCTGTTGGGGTAGACCTCGATGCGCACACGGCCATTGGTGCGCAACTCCGCCAGCTCCTTGAACTTCAGGGCAGCCCGGCCCTTGGCAGTGTCCGCGGTGACCACATGGCTGAACTGAATCACGATCGGCGTTTGCGCCTGAGCCATCCAAGCTGCGCAACTAAGCAGCAACGCTGTAGCGGCGCCTCTGAGTGCGCGGCGTGTGACACGATCTTTGTCGTGCGGTGCTGGCTGGTGAATTGTCATTTTTAGCTCCCTGTTGCTGCCTGAAGTCTATGCGGCAGTCACCGCCCGCCCTAGTGTGGTGTTCCACAGGTGTGGGTTTCCACACCCTGGCTGACTTTGCGTGCATTTGTTGCGGTGCAGACCCTAGAATTCCTCGATGCCCCTCGCCCTCTCGCCCAAACCCTTTCAACCCCGCGTTCGGGCATCTGCTTTAAAGAGGCTGCTGTGGGCGCTTCCCTTCTTGCTGGCGCTGGTGTTTGTCGGCCTGATCGCCTATTGGGCAGAAAGCAATGATGCCGACGAGCGCGCCACGTTCCAGCACACGCTGATTGCAGACACCCAAAGCGTAGAAGCCCAGCTGATCGGCAGGCAGGACATGGAACGCTCCAAGTTGCACGAAGTGGCCAACCGCCTCAGTGCACGCATACCAGTCGGCGACGCGTCACTAAAATCTTTGCCCGAGGTGGTTGCAGGCCTGGATCGGCTCTGGAACCGACTGGTGTGGATTGATGAGAACCGCCAGGTCATTGCACGCGCCTCGCGCGACTCATCCACACAGACCAGCGCAAGCGACGGCCTGCGTATTCAATCGGCGGGACAAACCGACCACCTGGTGGCGCCCGTGCACTGGGCCGATGGCGGCGCCGCGGGGCAACTGCTGGCGCGTTATGAGATCACGGACTTGCTGCAAAGCACCGATCTAGCCTGGCTGAACCGCCGTTACCAGGTCGACTTTCTGTCCGAGCTGGGCGAGGTGATTGCCACGACCGCCAACCCCACCAAAATCCCCAACGGGGTGCATTACGAGCGCCCGCTGCCGGCGTTCAAGGACACAACGCTGAGGCTGACCCCCTATGAGTCCCTGGCCTCCTGGCAGAAAAGCAGTCGAACGCTGGCACTGCTGGGCGGGCTGTTGCTACTGGGCGCTGCCGCCTCCCAACTCTTGCGTCGGGAGATGGCGCGGGTGGCGCACGCCACCACACACGCCCAAACCGAAGCCGCTTGGCGCCAGTCCATGGAGGACTCGGCCTTGGTTGGCCTGCGGGCCCGTGACCCGGCCGGTCGCATCCTGTATGTCAACAAAACCCTGTGCGACATGGTGGGCTACTCCCGCGAAGAGCTGGCCGGACTAATCCCACCCCTGCCCTTCTGGCCGCCCGAGGCGATCGACGGCATGATGGCGCGCAATCTGAACACGCTGGCCGGAGACGCACCCACCAGCGGTTTTGAAACCCGCTGGAGACACCGGGATGGGCACAGCCTGGATGTGATGATTTTTGAGTCTCCCCTGGTGAATTCGGACGGTGTCCGCATTGGCTGGATGGGATCGATCGTGGATATCAGTGAGCGCAAAACGTTGGAAGACAAAGAACGCCGCCATGTGGAAACCATGGCGCAACACGCCCGGTTGAACGACCTGGGACTGATTGCCTCCGAGCTGGCCCATGAACTGAACCAGCCGTTGACCACCATTGCCAGCTACGGGGCAGGACTGCATCTTGCGCTGAAGAAGCAACTTCCCCTTGCCAACGATCTTCTGACGGCTGTGGACGCGGTGAACCGCAACGCCAAAAAGGCCGGCGATATTGTGAACTGGATCCGCCAGCAAACATCACCCTCCAAACCGGTGCGCGCGGACTGCGATATCAACGCCATTGCCGCCGATTCCCTGCTGCAACGCAATCGTCAAATATTGCGCTCCCATATTCAAGTCCATATGCAACTCGCTGCGGACCTACCCCTGGTGAACATGGACCGCATCGGGGTGGAACAGGTCATCGCCAACTTGATACGCAACGCAGCCGATGCCTTGGCGCAGCAGGACGGTGAACGGTCCATCTGGGTAGAGACACGCGCAAGCACAGGTGCCAGTGAGCAAGACACCATGGTGGAAGTCCTGGTGCGGGACAACGGCCCCGGACTGCAGGGCAGAACCATCGACACGCTGTGCTCCACGTTCTACTCGACCAAAGACAAGGGCCTGGGCCTGGGTCTTGGCATCTGCCGCGCCATCGCGGAATCGCATGGCGGCAAACTGCGTGCGCAAGATACACCCAACGGGGGTGCCGAATTCGGCTTTTCGCTGCCCATTTCCAACAACGTCTCGTCAGAAGTATTCACATGAACCCAAAAGCTACTATTTTTCTGTGTGACGACGAGGAGGATGTGCGCGGCGGCCTGACCTTCTTGCTGCGTCAAGCCGACTTTGATGTACGTGCATTCGGCAGTGGTCCCGCGTTGTTGGAGACCATTGAAGCTGAGCCAAAGCCGTTGCGCGCCATTTTTGTGCTGGACCTGGATATGCCGCCCATGGATGGCGATGTGGTGCACGACCAGCTGATCGCTCTCGGCTATACCAAACGCAGCCCGGTGATTTTTTTAAGTGGACGAGGCACCATCACGCGAGCGGTGCAGGCGGTCAGCAAGGGTGCACTGGACTTCGTGGAGAAGCCCTACACCAACGAAACATTGTTGCCTATGTTGCGGCGAGCACTAGAGTTGGAGGTCGGCTTGCACCACAAGGCCAAACGGTGTGAATTTCTCCAATCGATGTGGGACAACCTTACGCCACAACAAACCAAAGTCGCCATACTGGTTGCAGAGGGCCACTTGAACAAGGTAATCGCGTCGAATCTGGAAATCAGCGAGCGAATGGTGGAGGTGCACCGGTCCAAAGCGCTTGAAAAACTGGGCGTTGACTCCCCCGCCGAATTGGCGACGACTATTGCGACCATGAAAGGCTGCGGGATTGCAGTCGGCCCATAAGGCGGCAAGGCGTCTTGCCGGAAGCCTGTTGTTGATAGACTCCCAGCGATGACTGAAGACGCAAAGCAACACACCCCCATGATGGCCCAGTACCTTGGGCTCAAGGCTGACTATCCCGATACGCTGCTGCTCTACCGCATGGGCGATTTCTACGAGCTGTTTTACTCCGATGCCGAGAAAGCCGCCCGGCTGCTCAACATCACCCTGACCCAGCGCGGCCAGTCGGCCGGGCAGCCGGTCATGATGGCGGGAGTGCCCTTTCACTCGGTGGACACCTACCTGGCCCGGCTTATCAAGCTGGGCGAGTCGGTCGCCATTTGCGAACAGGTGGGCGAGGTCACCGGCAAGGGCCCGGTGGAGCGCAAGGTAGTGCGGGTGGTCACGCCTGGCACCCTGACCGATCTGGAGCTGCTGAGCGACAAAACCGAATCCATGCTGATGGCAGTGCACCAGGGCCCGCGCAACACCTGCGGCCTGGCCTGGTTGAGCGTCACCCAGGGCGAGGTGCATCTTGCCGAATGCAGCCCCGACG
>CAJASG010000272.1 GCA_903944555.1 uncultured beta proteobacterium | reverse complement strand
TGCCACCGAGTTCCAGCGTAGCGGGGATCAGGTTGTTCGCTGCGGCCTGGGCGATCACGCGGCCGGTGGAGGTGGATCCCGTGAAGGCGATTTTGGCAATGCGCTTGCTGGTGGCCAATGGCATACCGGCTTCGCGGCCGTAGCCGTTGACGATGTTGAGCACGCCAGCGGGCACCAGATCAGCAATCAGCTCGGCCAAAATCAGCAGGCTGATGGGGGTGGATTCAGCGGGTTTCAACACCACGCAGTTGCCGGTGGCCAAAGCAGGTGCCAGTTTCCAGGCGGCCATCAGAATCGGGAAGTTCCAGGGGATGATCTGACCGACCACGCCCAGGGGTTCCTGGAAGTGGTAAGCCACCGTGTCGCCGTCAATCTCGCTCAAAGAGCCTTCTTGGGCGCGGATGCAACCGGCAAAGTAGCGGAAGTGGTCCACCGACAAAGGAATGTCGGCGTTCAGGGTTTCGCGGATCGGCTTGCCGTTGTCTACGGTTTCAGCGTAGGCCAGCAGCTCCAGATTTGCTTCCAAGCGGTCGGCAATCTTGATCAGGATGTTGGCGCGCTCGGTGGGCGATGTTTTTCCCCATGCGTCAGCCGCACCGTGGGCGGCGTCCAGTGCCAATTCAATATCTTCAGCGGTGGAGCGGGCGGCCTGGGTGTAGACCTTGCCAGTGGTGGGGGTGATCACATCAAAGTACTGACCCTTGACCGGGGCGACAAACTTGCCGCCAATGAAGTTGTTGTACTGGGCTTTGAAAGCGATCGTGGCACCAGCGGTGCCGGGGGCTGCATAAATCATCGTGTGTCCTCGTTGTGTGGTCATGGATTGCTGGTAACAGCGGGGCTGTTGGGCCTTGTTACTTACTCAAGGTCTGTGCCAACTTGCAAGCACTGCGCAAGCGTTTGATTTCATTGAATAATTTTTTTCAGACAAGGGTTTTCCCGAGGAATCGGGTGTCGCGGTCAATCTGGACCAAAGCGCAACAACTGTCACTATTTGGAACAGTTGGCCGCGCTTTGCATGCGCTTTGACCCTTGTCTATTGCTTGGCCGTGCGTTGCGCCGCATACTGGTAAAAAAGCGGGCGTCCAAAATGACCCGCGTAGGAGACAACGTGCGTACCACCCCCCCAGCACTGGCGTTGCGCCAGGCCCGCTTGCATTTGATGGAGTTTGGCGATTGCCCGCCCGGGGCGATTGACGAACGCTTGGCGCGCTCCTGGCGGCGCAGCATGGCCGCAGGCCTATTACCCGAAGGCCGCCTGGCCCCCGTGGATCATGCCAGTGCAGGCCTGTTGCGCCAGACCCTTGCCAGCAACCATGAACTGTTGGCGCATTCCCGCCCGGTGATGGAATACCTGTTTGACCAGGTGCGCCACAGCAGCAGCGTGGTGGTGCTGGCCGACAAGCGCGGCACGCTGATGCACACTTTGGGCGATGGCAGCTTTTTGGGCAAGGCCGAGCGCGTGGCCCTGGCCAGCGGCGCCTCCTGGAACGAGGAGCAACGCGGCACCAATGCCATCGGTACGGCGCTGGCCGAGCGCAACAGCGTGGAGATCCATGGCTCAGAACACTTTTTGGAGCGCAATGGCTTTCTGACCTGCGCGGCCGCTCCCATCTTTTCTGCCACCGGCGAGTTGATGGGTATTTTGGACATCTCGGGCGACCACCGCAGCGGCCATCCGCACACCTTGGGGCTGGTCAGCACCGCAGCCCGCATGATCGAGAACCGGTTGGTTAGCGCCATTTGCCGGCGCAACATCCGCCTGCATCTGCATGCCCAGCCTGAGGGCATTGGCACCGTGGCCGAAGGCATTGTGGCGCTGTCGGACGACGGCTGGGTGGTGGGTGCCAACCGCATGGGCCTGGTCATGCTGGGCCTGCGTGCGGGCGATGTGGGCGCTACCTTGTTGGAGCGTTGCGTCAATGTGCGCCTGGATGACCTGCTCTCACACCACAAACGTCGGCCGCTGTTGCCACTGCAGCTGCACCTGGCCGATGGCAGCACCGTGTTCGTGCAAGTGCATGTAGACGCTGCATCGGTCGCCGCTGTGGGTGCCCACGCACGGGCGGTCCCGGCGTTGGATAAGAAGGATGACGCGTTGTCGCAGCTGGACACGGGCGATGCACGCTGGCGCAGCGCAGCCGAGAAGGCGCGCAAGGTGATGGACAAGCCGATTCCCTTGCTGATTCAGGGCGAGTCGGGCGTGGGCAAAGAGCTGTTCGCCCGCGCGGTGCATGACAGTGGGCCGCGCCGTGCGGGCCCCATTGTGGCCATCAACTGCGCCGCGATCACCGAGAGTCTGATTGAAGCGGAACTCTTTGGCTACGCACCGGGTGCCTTTACCGGTGCGCGCAAAGAGGGCAGCCCCGGGCGGCTGCGCGACGCCCATGGCGGCACTTTGTTTCTGGATGAAATTGGCGACATGCCGCTGCCCCTGCAAACCCGCCTTCTGCGCGTGCTGCAAGAGCGCGCCGTCACCCCCGTGGGGGCTGGAAAAGCCGTACCGGTGGATTTTGCGCTGGTATGCGCCACCCACTGCAAGCTGCGCGAAGAGGCCGAGAAAGGCACCTTCCGCAGTGACCTGTACTACCGCATCAATGGCCTGACGCTGATACTGCCCGCGCTGCGCGAGCGCACGGATTTTGGCGCCTTGACCGACAGTTTGCTCAAAACACTGAGCCCTGAGCAGCACGTCTCGGTGGCGCCGGAGGTGCTGAGCCGCATGGCGCAACACCCCTGGCCAGGCAATGTGCGCCAGTACGCCAGCATGTTGCGCACCGCCTGCGCCATGCTGGACTCGGGCGAGCGCAGCATCGATTGGCAGCACTTGCCCGATGATTTGGCGCAAGACCTGATGGCGCCCGCACCACCTGCACCACCCGCGTCCCCCACAGTGCAGCGGGCAGAGTTTGGCGCCCCCATCAGCGCTGCCCCCGGTTTGGGCACGGGAGGCGCGCAAAATCTGCAGGAAATGTCGCACGCTGCCATCCAGCAAGCGCTAGCGGCCAGCCGAGGCAATGTCTCGCTGGCAGCCCGCCAGCTTGGCATCAGCCGCCAGACGCTGTACCGCAAGATGAATGGCTGATCGATCACTACTGCGCTGCGCGTAGCGGATTGCACTGTGAGATTGCTATGAATTTAGAAGCAGATTGCGCACGTTCCACGGGCGTTCTAGCTACTATTTGCTCGCAGATTCGCCATTGCGTTTCATAGATTGTCTGCCTAACTAATCCGGGTCAGCTATCGTGATGGAACTTCCCGCTAATTTGATCAAGAAGCGTGAGGCACGAAGGCTCGGTTCCATCGGGTAACTTGACTAAATCAATAGCAAAGTGGGTATTACTTGGTCGAAACTGTGTGGCAACCAGTTCACCAAAATTAATCCATGACTCTCGATGTTTTGCAAAAGCCCAGTTTTTTTCGGTTTCTATCAGTCATTTATTCAGACATGGAAAATCGGGCGCGACTGCAGGGTTTCAATTCCTGTGGTGGCACCCTTCATCGCGCTTGCTACACCCCGTAACCCGCGAGGTGGGTCAATCGAATTGGAGGCGACGGCCCCGGCAATACGCCAGAGTTTTTGTTGTAACAACTCCCGAATCGGTGCGCTTCCTCGGGCGATGGGTCTATCCTGGGTTTGTCATGGTTTTTTTGAGTCCAATGCAGTCTGGCGTAACCGACAGTCTGACCAACGAATTTCGCTTGAACCGGCCGTCTGCAATGGAGCATTGCTTTCGACCAAATAGCACCGACGACCAGTTGCTATTCGCCCCCAATTCAGTAGCCCCTGCTACCAAGTGAGCTTGCAAAAGGTCTAGTAACGTCGGGTCGATTCATAGAGTTGAACATGCGGCGTGTGTTATCTGCAATGACACCGGCCACGAACCCAAACAGCGAGGGTGGAAAATCGTGGCCCATTCCCTGGACGATGCGTAGTTCGGCTCCTTTGATATTGGCCGCCGTGTCCTTCCCAGCCTCCGGGGGAACCAGTGGATCGTCTGCTCCATGCAACACAAGCGTCGGAGCACTTATGTTGGCTAGTCGTGGTCTTAAGTCACCTGTTGCTGCGATGGCGGCGATGTGCCGCCAAAAGCCGCTTGGGTTGTATGCTCGTTTAAGTTCTGCTAAGGCTTGATCTCGGTGAGCGGTTTCGTCAAACGGATAGCCTCGCCCGGCAATCACGTGTGAAAAGGCAACGCAATGTGCGAGATAGCCCTGTTCGTCTTTCAAAGGATGTGGCGCGGGCGATGTCATTGCCGCCATTACTGCAGGGCTGGCCTGCGGCAGATCACGATTGCCGGTACTCGACATGATGGATGTCAGCGATAGAACGCGTTCTGCATGTTCGCTGGCCAGCAGTTGTGCAATCATGCCGCCCATGGATCTCCCGACCACGTGCGCTTGTTTGATCCCCAACGCATCAAGAAGTCCTACAGCGTCGTTCGCCATATCGAACAGCGTATAAGGCACATTGGGCGCTTCGCCGCGTGAGACTGCGTCGGCAATTGCAGCGAAATCTGGCATCGACGCGCTATGGAAGTGGGTTGAAAGGCCCGCGTCGCGATTGTCAAAGCGAATCACACGGTAGCCTTGTGCTGCCAAAATCTGGCAAAACGTTTCGCTCCACCGAATCATCTGCGTACCCAGACCGGAAATCA
>CAJASG010000271.1 GCA_903944555.1 uncultured beta proteobacterium | reverse complement strand
GCCACACGTGCACGCAGACGGCTCATCGGCACGCGCTGCTCAGGGCGGTCACCCAGATTTACGCTCGGGCCCGCTACTTGAGGCAAAGATGTGCCCTTAACCCCCGTCGGTATTGCGACAGCAGCTACAATTTTAGGAGCAGATGCCGCTTGCAGCACATCGCCCTTAGTCACTCGACCATCCTTACCGGTGCCTGCAACTGAGCCCGCCGCCATGCCGTTGTCGGCCATGATCTTGGCTGCTGCGGGCATGGCAACACCAGCCTTGGAGGCATTTGACGGCGCCGCCGCTTGCGCAGCAACCAGCGCGGCTGCGGCAGCGACCACAGGCGCAACTGCCGGGGCTGGAGCGCCCGCTGTCGCCGCCGTGTCGATACGCGCAATCAGCTGCTCTGCGCCAACCGTACTGCCATCGCCCATGACGATTTCAACCAGCACACCCGCTGAGGGAGCTGGAACTTCCATCACGACCTTGTCAGTTTCGACTTCGATCAGGATCTCATCAACAGACACGGCCTCACCGACTTTTTTCTTCCATTGCAACAGGGTTGCTTCGGCCACAGATTCAGAGAGCTGCGGCACTTTTACTTCTACGATAGCCATAACAATTTTTTCCTTATTTGGTCAGGACAAAGCCTTTGAGTTTTCCGAATGCGCCTTCCACCAGAGCTTTTTGCTGCTCCTGGTGCAAATGGGAATACCCGACAGCCGGTGACGCGGAGGCTGCCCGCCCGGAATAGCCCAATTTTTGCCCATCCAGCATGTTTTCGTGAATGTAATGCTGGACAAAGAACCAGGCACCCTGGTTCTGCGGCTCGTCCTGGCACCACACCACCTCGGTGGCCTGAGGGTACTTTTTCAGTTCATTGGCAAATGCCTTGTGCGGGAACGGATACAACTGCTCAACGCGCAGGATGGCCACGTCTTCGATGCCTTTTTCTTCCCGCTTTTTGACCAGATCGTAATAAACCTTGCCCGAGCAGGCGACCAGCCGCTTGACCTTGTCCGCCTTTTTGCCGATGTCTTCTTTCTGCTCCGGGATGACGGTCTGGAAGCTGCCTTTGGTAAATTCAGACAGCGGCGACGTGGCGTCCTTGTTGCGCAACAGCGACTTGGGCGTCATGATGATCAAGGGCTTGCGAATGTTGCGCACCATCTGACGCCGCAAGATGTGAAAAATCTGACTGGCCGTCGTCGGTTGCACCACCTGCATGTTGGTGTCGGCGCTGAGTTGCATGAAGCGCTCAAGCCGGGCCGAGCTGTGCTCTGGGCCCTGCCCCTCGTAGCCATGCGGCAGCATCAGTGTGATGCCGTTAACCCGACCCCATTTCACCTCGCCCGAGGCGATGAACTGGTCGATCACCACCTGCGCGCCGTTGACGAAATCGCCAAACTGGGCTTCCCAGATGACCAGGGTGTGGGGGTCGTTGGAGGCATAACCGTACTCAAAGGCCAGCACCGCCTCTTCCGACAAAATCGAATCGATCACCACAAAGGGCGACTGGCCGTCCGCCACGTTTTGCAGGGGGGTGTAGGTGCCTTCGTCGAATTTTTCACGGTTCTGGTCATGGATCACAGCGTGCCGGTGGGTGAAGGTGCCGCGGCCGCAGTCCTCACCACTCAGCCGCACCGGGTAGCCACTGGCGACCAAGGAGGCAAAAGCCATGTGCTCGCCCATGCCCCAGTCAACCGGCAGGTCGCCCCGCCCCATCGCCGCACGGTCGTCGTAGACCTTGCGCACCAACTGGTGCGGCGTGATGGTGGCTGGCAGCGTGGTCAGGCGCTGTGCCAGGCGCTTCCACTCGGCCATCGGAATCGCGGTATCACCGGCATCGGTCCACTTCTTGCCCATGTAGGGCGCCCAGTCCACCGCGTACTTGCTCTTGAAGTTGGTCAGCACCGGGTCCACCGTGTGCTTGCCGGCATCCATCGCCGCGCGGTAGGCCTTGACCATGTCGTCGCCCAGCTCGGCGCCCAGGCCCTGCGCGGCCAGTTTGTCGGCGTACAGGCGCCGGGTACCAGGGTGCTGGGCGATCTTCTTGTACATCAGCGGCTGCGTCAGCGCCGGCGTGTCCTGCTCGTTGTGCCCGAGCTTGCGGAAGCAGATGATGTCGACCACCACATCCTTGCGGAACTCCATGCGGAACTCGAGCGCCAGCTGCGTCGCCAGCACCACGGCCTCCGGGTCGTCACCGTTCACGTGCAGCACCGGTGACTCAATCATCTTGACGATGTCGGAGCAGTACAGGGTGGAGCGGCTGTCGCGCGGGTCGCTGGTGGTAAAGCCGATCTGGTTGTTGATCACAATATGCACCGTGCCGCCGGTGGAATAACCACGGGTCTCGGCCAGCGCCAGCGTCTCCATCACCACACCCTGCCCGGCAAACGCTGCATCGCCGTGCACCAGCACCGGTAGCACCTGCTTGCCATGCGGATCGCCGCGACGGTCCATGCGGGCGCGCACCGACCCCTCCACCACCGGATTAACAATCTCCAGGTGCGAGGGGTTGAAAGCCAAGGTCAGGTGCACCGGCCCACCGGGGGTGGACACATCCGAGCTGAAGCCCTGGTGGTATTTGACGTCGCCGCTGGGCAGCTCCTCTGGGGCGGTGTGGTCGAACTCGGCAAACAGATCGGCCGGCAACTTGCCCAGTGAATTCACCAATACCTTCAGGCGTCCCCGGTGGGCCATCCCAATGACGCTTTCCTGCACGCCCTTGGCGCCAGCCATCTGGATCAGCTCGTCCATGGAGGCGATGAAGCTCTCGCCGCCCTCCAGTGAAAAGCGCTT
>CAJASG010000270.1 GCA_903944555.1 uncultured beta proteobacterium | reverse complement strand
TTTATATTTAGGGGGAGTCCCGCGCAATGCGCTCCAATTTCTTCTTCCACTTCAGAAAATGCACCCACCAGGCGATGGGTCATTGCCTCACACCCAGTTACATCACCCTTTCTCCCAGCAGCTTCCAGGGATTGGCACAGCTCGCCCAGCGCCATGGCGCCCACCGTGCGGGCAGCCGACTTCAAGGTGTGCGCGACCCGGGTCACGGTGCCGAGATCTTGGGCAGCGGCAGCCGCTTGGACCGATGCAACTTGTTCACGACCGCCGATCAAAAACTTATCCAGCAAACGGCTATGCATGAGCGGGTTATTGCCAACCAACTGAGCCAGGGCGCCGGCATCCCATATGGCGATCGCGGGCGACGGCACTTGGTTCGCAACCTGACCTAACGGTGCAACTGTTGGCAGTCGTTTCGGTGACAGCCACTTGGTCAACATCTGACCAAGTTCAGTCATGCGCAACGGTTTGGACAGGTAATCGTCCATGCCACTGGCCAGGCATCGTTGTGCCTCGCCCAACATCGCATTGGCGGTAACCGCAATAATCGGAAGACGCTGACCCGCGGGCTCGCATTGCCGTATCGCCTGTGTCAACTCGAAGCCATCCATATTGGGCATGCTGCAATCGGTTAGCAACAGGGCGTAGCGGCCGGTTCGCCACATCTGCAGTGCCATGACCCCATCCTCGGCCACTTCGGCGGCGTAACCCAGCAGGCGCAGTTGCTCCTGCATCACATCGCGGTTGACTTCATTGTCCTCCGCCAACAGGATCAGGCGATTGGCTGCAAAGGCCTGCTCAGCGCTGGGGGCTTCAAGTTGCACCAGCCCGGGTTGCAGATGTTCTGGCGCCGACGGCTCGGGCGCAATCATGCGCCCGGCGGCGATGGCTACCGCTTGAATCAGATCGCGACAAAGTAGCGGACGGGCGTTCACGGTGTGTTGATTGGCATACCCCGGGCCACCACGGCGCACCAGCCGCACGACGTTCACATGGTGTGGCAGATCGAGTTCTTCGGTGGGGGTGGTGATGAATAAGCCGACCAACACGACCGTTGGCCCGCGGGTGTACGGTGCTTGCTGAAGCTGTTGGCGAGCGCCTGCAATATCAGGCACCACGGTGACTTGTGCACCGGCTACACCGCAGTAGGTCGTGATGATTCTCAACGCCACGGGATCGGCAGTAATGGCCAGGACCCAGATACCGTCCAATTGAGGCTCGAACACGGGCATCCCATCCGCTGGTACCGCCTGCAATGGCAATGCTATGGTGAACTCGGAGCCTTCGCCCAAGTTACTTTGCACAGAAACAGTCCCCCCCATCAACTCGATCAGCCGCCGACAGATCGACAAGCCCAATCCGGTTCCACCAAACTTGCGCGCGGTGCTATTGCTCGCCTGGGTAAATGGCTGAAAGAGTTTGCCTATGACCTCCGGCGACATGCCGATACCGTTGTCAACGACGCGCAACTGCACGCCCGGGCACGCATTGGCCAGTGTGCACGACTCCACAAACAGCATGACCCGGGCTGACTGACCTTCACCCAGCTTGGTAAATTTGACCGCATTCCCCAGCAGGTTGAGCAACACCTGGCGCAAGCGCATTGGGTCGCACAGGATGTAGGTAGGCAATTCCGGCGCGACGAATACGCTCAAGTCAACCGCCCTATCGCCCACGCTGGCGAGCATCAACTGTGCAGAACTCTCCGCCACTTCGCGCAGATGCGTGGGCAAGCTCTCCATCAACAAGCTGCCCGCCTCTATCTTGGAAAAATCCAGAATGTCGTTAAGAATACGCAGCAGGGCCAACGAGGAATGCTGGATGACGTCGAGCATACGCCGCTGCTCGGGCTGCAGTGCTGTGCGTTGCAGCACGTCCACCATGCCCACAACGCCATTCATGGGGGTGCGAATTTCATGGCTCATATTGGCCAGAAATTCCGACTTAGCCCTATTGGCGGCATGTGCGGCCTCTTCCGCCAGCTTGCGCTCGGTAATGTCGCTGGCACTGCCCTCAATCCCATACACAGCACCGACTTCGTCTACCAAGGCCACCGCATTGGACTTGTGCCAGCGCCAAGTCCCATCCATGTGCCGGATGCGGTATTCGACGCTGAAAGCGCTTTGTTGGGTTTGGTAAATCTTTTTGACCGCCGCCAAGCATGCCGGAAGGTCATCCGGGTGCGCGTAGGAGTCCAGCTGCTGCCCCAAGACTTGGCTAACAGGGTGTCCGAGCAGAGCCGTCCAACTGGGGGAGACAAAAGTAATCACACCCTGCGTATTGAGCGTGTAGATGATGTCGTGGCTGTTATTGATCAGCAAACGGTGTTTGCGTTCGCTGATTTCCAATTCAGACACTATCCGATTCAGGTGTGCAGTTCGCTCATCCACCAACACTTGCAGCTTGCTGCGGTGGAGCACCAGTTCCATCTCCTTCGCTTTATACGAAGAAATGTCCATGTGAATCCCAACCAGGCAAACGCGACCGTCCAGGGTCAGTGTGCGCAGGTTCACATGAACATGGATGCACGTTCCGTCCTTGTGCCGATGCAGGGTGTCAAAGCTGTCCTGACCGATTTCAAGGATCACCAGCATACGGGAGACGATCATGGACTCATCCATCTCACCCTGTATGTCGCGCACCCCCATCGTGGAAAATTCTTCTCGGGTGTAACCCAAAATCGCACAGGCCGCCTCGTTGAACTCGATGAACTGGAGGGTCAGCACATCGATCAGCACAATGCCACTCACGGCCTGATTCACCACGTCTTTGTAGAGCGCATCGCGCTTTGCCATTTTCCGGATGTGCGCCAACTCCCGGTCTGCAACGATCAGTACTTTGGAGGTCATGATCAGATGGTGACCCCATTGCGGCGATCACACCATCGGGCATTGCTGATATTGCTGTCATAAACAGCCTACAAAGAGTAGGGATCGCCCTACGCTTTGACTTGATTGACGCCCTGCGTCAGCCCAGCAAATCGTGCTGCATGGCGTAACGCATCAGGTCTGCCATGTTGGTCAGGCCAAGCTTCTCCATTAAGCGTGCTTTGTGGGTACTGACGGTCTTGTTGCTGATGACAAGTTGCGTGGCGATGGCGTTCACACCCATACCGGTCGTCAATAGTCGAAACACCTCCAGCTCGCGCTCCGACAGCAGGGTGTGAGCGGGATTCTCTGAAGAAAGATTCGTACCAAAAACAATCTTCTCGGCAATACTAGGATCAATGTAGCAACCATGGGCTGCCACTTTTCGAATTGCGGACAGCAGAACGTCGGGTTCGCAGTCCTTGGTAAGGTACCCGTTGGCACCGGCCTTGAGCATGCGTGCGGCCACCTGGGCCTCGTTATGCATGCTGAGCACCAAAATTGGCAAATCTGGCCGGTGCGTCTTGGCCCTCGCAATCAAATCCGCCCCACTAATGCCTGGCATATTGAGGTCCAGCAGCAGCAAATCGAAATCATTGAGTCGCAACTGCTCCAGCACTTCGCTGCCATTGACCGCCTCTCCGCAAACCGCAACATCAGGTGCCAGTGCAAAAAGCTGTTTCAAACCGCTGCGCACGATCGCATGGTCATCCGCAATGAGCAATTTAATCATGATGGGATTCTTGGGTTTTCAAATGCACAGGGGATGGTCAATTCAATCACGGTCCCTGGCGCGACGGAGCTGGCCTTACTGGTGGTGCTGGTAATCGTCAGGTTCCCTCCCAAGGCGATGGCGCGCTCACGCATTCCCAAAAGTCCAAAAGACTTTTGCCGATCGATCGCGGCCACATCAAAGCCGCATCCATTGTCACGCACCTCCAACCACAAATCGTCACCTCTGCGTGCCAGTGTGACACCCACCCCGGTGGCCTGCGCATAACGGCTGGTATTGGTCAGGGACTCCTGCACGATACGAAAAATCAGCACGGCCCGCGCATCGTCCAGCACAAGGGGCTCCTGCGCGGAGAGTTTGCACGGCGCGGTGCCGTGCCGCGAGAATTCATGGCACAACCACTCTATGGCGGGAACCAGACCCATGTCCAATGCCGTAGGGCGTAGATTGGCAGCTACATTGCGCACACCTTGGATGGCGCGGTCCACCAGCGTCTTCATGCCCTGAATTTCTGGCAGCAGCGCTGAATCCAATTTGCCGTAGCGTAGGCCCACGAGCGACAAATCCATCCGCAACGCGGTCAGGACCTGGCCCAACTCGTCATGCACTTCGCGCGCAATGTATTTACGTTCCTCCTCCAGAGTTGCCTCATTGAGCGCCACCATTTCACGCAGGCTCTGTCGGGAGGCGGCAAGCTCCGCCTCCACCGCTTGTGCCAGTCGTGCCACTTGCAGCTGCTTATGCTCTGTGATGTTGGTATGGGTCACCACCACGCTCTGTTCCTCCAGCCGCAGGGGGGTTACGGACAATAAGAACCAGCGTTGCTGGGTTGGCGAGTGGCAAGGGTATTCAAGGACGAAGCTCGGCTCATCGCCAGAGATGACTTTCAAAATACCGTCACGTGCAAGCAAGGCGCTTTCTGGTGAATCACCGCCCTGCGTAGCTTGGCAAATGGCCAGGTAATTGACGCCAACCTGGGTGTTGCGGGCAGCCACCCCGGGCGTGGTACCGTTTTCCAGCGCAAAATTCATCCAGACACGGTTGACCGCCACAATGGTGCCATTGCGGTCCAGCACCGCAATTTGTGAGGGCACAGAGTCCAACACCGCGTCCCGGAATTTCTTAATCTCCCGTTGCGCGGCTTCTGCCACTTTGCGCTCGCCTATATCCGTCAGAACAAGGCGCAGTTCGGTCGCACCTGCGTCGCCACTGACTGAAATGGCTTGTACTTGCACCCAAACCCGGTTGCCACCATTGTTGACAACCCGAAGTTCGCAGGACTGTGCCGTGCCCGTCGCATCGACCAGTTTGCACAACAGGTAGTAGGTGTCAGCATCTGGCCGGTATATAAAACTGGGGAACGTCTGCCTTATGAGTTTTACCCGCGCCACGCCCAGCAGCGCTGCTGTCGTGAGGTTGGCCTGCAAGATCCGTCCGTCTGGACTGACTGTCAGATACCCCACCGGGGCCAGATCGTAAAAATCGAAATAGCGGGCATGCGCAGTATCAAGTGCAGCCTGAGCGTTGCGCAACTCCTCGTTTTGCATCTCCAACTCAATCTGGTGAACGCGCAACTCATGAATCAACTTCCGCATCGCCTCGGAAGATGTTGGTTCATCGGCGTGCAGAGCATTGATGGGTTCGCCCTGGAGCGCGACTTCACCCCGCTGGCGCAACGTTGACAGTTCGCCTACAGACGAATGAGAAACGGGTTTGGGTACCAACGAGGGGGGTTGGAGCGCATCGAACGCTTTTCCATTTTTCATCTATTTCCCTGGCGCTCGAATGGTTTGATCTACAGAGGATGATATTACTTGGGCGAGGTTGGCGGGCTTTGACAATGTAGCCGGCGAACCCGTCATGGGCCTGCGTCATCAAACGTCCCGCCGGAGGCGCCCTTATTATGGGCACAATGCAGCGTATGCATAGTCCCTTGTGGCCTCTCTTCACCACTTTTTCCTGGGCAGAGTTGCGCCACCACCCTTGGCGCAATGGTGCTGCGGTGGTATCGGTCATGCTGGGCGTAGCGCTGGCGCTTTCAGTGCATTTGATCAACGCCTCGGCGCTGGACGAGTTTTCACAAGCCGTGCGCTCGGTGGGTGGTCAGCCGGACCTGGAATTGCGATCCGCCAGCAGTGTGTCCGGCACGGCCCAGGTTGGCCTCACCGATACCT
The DNA here is from genome assembly GCA_903944555.1 of uncultured beta proteobacterium. Lineage (GTDB taxonomy): Bacteria > Pseudomonadota > Gammaproteobacteria > Burkholderiales > Burkholderiaceae_C > Allorhodoferax. Next base: position 2,420 of record CAJASG010000270.1, on the reverse strand, counting down.
TGCTGGCCCGGCTGCTGCACCACCCGGATGTGGCCACTGCCAGCCCTGTGCTGGAAATCAGTACCTACGCATTGACGCCGAATACGGCAAGCCAGGTCGACACCAAACGCGTGTTGCTGCGCGTTCTTGGTGTCGATGCGCTGCAGGTGGCGGCAGTGTCCCCCGACCTGATGCCGCTACCGAACCCCCAAGCCGGGCGACTGGCACTGTTTGCGCCCAACAAGGTATTCCTGAATGCCACGGCACGCAGTCTGCTCGCAGGCGACACCCTGCAAGTGCAGCACGGACTGCAACTGAAACCTTTGCAGGTAGCAGGCCGGGTACGCGCTGGGGGTGGTGCACTGGCAGTTATGGACATTGCAGCGGCACAAGAATTGTTTGGCCGTATTGGCCAGTTCACCCGTATAGACCTGCGCCTGCGGGCGGGTGTGGACCGCGCCGCCTTTGTGCGGACTGAGCAGGCCGCACCCGACTGGCCGGCCGGGGTCTACCTGACCGAGCCAGGCGACGCCGTTTCGCGCATCAGCAACCTGTCACGCGCTTACCGGGTCAACCTGACGGTGCTGGCGCTGGTGGCGCTGTTTACCGGTGGCTTTCTGGTGTTCTCGGTATTGGCGCTCAGTGTGAGCCGGCGTGCGCAACAGTTTGCGCTGTTGGGGGTGCTGGGGCTGACCGGTGCGCAGCGCCTGCGCCTGGTGCTGCTGGAAGCAGCAGCGCTGGGAACGGTGGGCAGCGTGCTGGGCATGGCCCTGGGCACCGGGCTGGCGGCACTGGCGCTGCGTTTGCTGGGGGGCGATTTGGGCGGCGGCTATTTTTCTGGCGCCACACCCGCCTTGCAATGGAGCCCGCTGGCGGCGCTGGTGTTTGGCAGCCTGGGCTTGGCAGCGGCGTTGCTGGGGGCTTGGTGGCCCGCCCGGCTGGCGCAGCAACTGCCCCCGGCGCAAACCCTCAAAGGGCTGGGTGCGCCACCCACCCACAACCGCCACGCCGGCCTGGGCGCGGCTCTGCTGTTAGCGGGGGGCCTGCTGGCACTGCTGCCCCCGGTGTGGGACATTCCTTTGGCCGCCTATGCCAGCGTGGCCTTGCTGTTGCTGGGGGGCATCACCGCCCTGCCCTGGCTGGTGGGTGTGGTGCTGGACCGCGTGGCACCGTGGGTGGCGCACCGGGCGCTGCCGCTGCTGGCGGTGGAGCGTGCCCGGCGGGTGCGCGAGAGTGCGGCGGTGGCGGTGAGCGGCGTGGTGGCATCCCTGAGTTTGGCGGTGGCCCTGACGGTGATGGTGGCCAGCTTTCGCCATTCGGTCACCCAGTGGCTGGACACGGTGCTGCCCGCCGCCCTGTATGTGCGCGCCGCCAACAGCGGCGGCGCCAACGACAGCGCCTACTTTTGACCCCGCGTTTGTGCGCGCGGCCGCCCGCATACCCGGGGTGGAGCGCCTGAGCACACAACGCAACCTCTCTTTGCTGCTGGACCCGGCCAAACCACCGGTCACGCTGATTGCCCGCCCGGTGCACGCCGCTACGGGCCCGGGGCTGACCCTGCCTTTGGTGGGTGAGGCCCTGCCGGTGCCAGCGGGGCAGATTGGCATTTATGTGAGCGAGGCCATGCTGGACTTGTACAGCGCCCGGCTGGGCGGGACTTTGCCCCCATTTGAGGCATCATTTAGGCCTGCAGCCCCCGTAGAACGTGCGCAAGCAGCTACGTTTTTTATAGCAGGCGTGTGGCGCGACTATGGCCGCCAGTTTGGCACCATTGCCATCGACCAAGCCGACTTCGAGCGTCTGAGCGGTGACACCCGGGTCAACGACATCGCTGTGTGGTTGGCCCCCGACGCGGAGGTGCCGCAGGTGCAACAGGCCCTGCGTGAACTCGCCAACCAGCAGCAAGCCAGCAGCGTCGGCGCGGCCGATGGCAACCCGGCTGGCATGGCGGGCAATTTGCTGGAATTTGGCTCGGCGCGCGAGATACGCGCCACTTCCCTGAAGATTTTTGACCGCAGCTTTGCCGTGACCTACTGGCTACAGGCGGTGGCCATTGGTATTGGCCTGTTTGGCGTGGCCGCCAGCTTCAGCGCCCAGGTACTGGCACGGCGCAAGGAGTTTGGTTTGCTGGTGCACCTGGGGCTGACCCGCCGCCAGGTGCTGCGTGTGGTGGCCGCCGAGGGCGCGGCGTGGACCACCCTGGGCACCATCGCCGGCATCGGCTTAGGCCTGGCCGTGGCGGTGGTGCTGGTGCATGTGGTCAACCCGCAGAGCTTTCACTGGACCATGGAGCTGACCCTGCCCTGGGCGCGGCTGCTGGCGCTGGGGCTGGCCGTCATCCTCGCGGGCACACTCACCGCCTGGCTGGCAGGCCAAGCGGCCGCCAATCGAGACGCTGTTTTAGCCGTGAAAGAAGATTGGTAATCGCCTGCGAGCGCTCC
>CAJASG010000269.1 GCA_903944555.1 uncultured beta proteobacterium | reverse complement strand
TCGCCGTTTTTATCAAACTTGCCGTCCTTCATACGCAGAAGTGGCTCTGTGAGACGGTCCTTGCCGTACATGATCTTGGACAGGAAGTAGCCCTTGATGCAATTCAGGCCCTTGTTCACCGGTGCGTCCGGGTCTCCTTGGGTGGCAACCACACGGTTGTCCTTCGTGCCAATCAGCACGCCACAGCCAGTGCCACAGAAGCGGCACACGCCCTTGTCCCAGCGCACACCGTCGGCCTTGCCGGATTGCGCCAGCGCTTGCGCGCCCGGAACACTGATACCAATGACGGTGGCAGCAGCTGTGACAGCGTTTGCCTTGATGAGGTCACGACGGGTTAATTGCATTTCAATAGCTCCTGGTCAGGGTTAGATTCGGTTTGCTGGAAAATCATGGCGATGGACAAAACATTGTCCGTTCGCTCGATAGCTTCATAGGTATCGATAGCGCTACGGTCGTTGTCGCTCTCGATAGTGACGACGAGCTTCCCGTCATCGGTGCTGGCGTGGACTTCCACTCCTGGCAATTGAGATAAGTGCTCGCGCAGGGCCTGCTGCTGGCCCGGCTTTGCGTACACGATGGCGCTGGATATGTTCAAAACGCTGCCTTTAATGTGCTTCCCGCGCAATGCGTGAATAGATGTTGGAAAATAAAAATCCACTTTATCAACATGGGTAATTAATTCCTTAACGCAGATCAATTTTTCTTCAGCGCCTTATGATCCAGCCTCGAAAATCAGATGCCCTGCTGATGTAGATCACTCAAATCTCAATCTTCGATTTGTCAAACACGCACATACTGCAAACCGAGATGCCAGCAACTGCAACAACGCCACCCCAGATCACTGCAACGCAAGCGCGATGGAGCTTGGGCGCCAAGCTGGCCATGGTGGGTACGCCTTTTTTGGTGCTCGCACTGATATCAACGGCACTGACGCTCTGGGTTTCCTGGCAGTTGGACGGCGGTGCAGCAGCGGTGAACGAAGCGGGGCGCATGCGCATGCAGTCTTACCGCATCGCATTGGCCGTCAGCAGCGGCGACTCCCATGAACTGCCCCAACTGATTGAAGAATTCACACAGAGCATTGATGTGCTGCGCACCGGTGACCCGGAACGCCCACTTTTCGTGCCCTGGGATGACAAGGTGCGTGTCAATTTCGGGATCGTGGAGCGAGACTGGAAGTCGTTCCGCGAACGCTGGCTTTCACAGCCGCCGTCCAGTCTGACGGAGTTACGTCCACAAACCGTGGCCTTCGCGACCAGTATTGACCACATGGTGACCAGCATTGAGGCCCACATGTCACTTTGGACCGCCATCCTGCACATGCTTCAAATGGGCGTATTGATTCTTGCGGTGCTTGGGGCTGCCGTGCTGCTGTTTACCGGCTACCTGTTTGTTCTTGAACCCGTTGGCCAGCTCAAGCAAGCGATCCAGAAGATTCAGGGCGGGGATTTTTCCGCCCGCGTAGACCGCGTCACTACCGATGAGTTTGGAACGCTGGCCGATGGATTCAATGGAATGGCGGAACATCTTCAGTCCATGTACCGCAACCTCGAGAGCAAGGTTCTGGAAAAAACTGCCGAACTGGAAGAAAAGAAAGAGCGACTGGAGTCCCTCTACGAAGTCACCGCTCTGGTGGCGCACGCCACCTCGCTGGACGACCTGGCCCGCGACTACTCAAAAAGTGTAATGCGCATTGCCCGTGCCGACGGAGTAGCACTGCGGTGGTCGGACCAAGCCAACAAACGCTACCTGATGTTGGCCGCCAGCGGTCTGCCAACCTCCATGGTGGAGGAAGAGCAATGCTTGCTTGCGGGGGACTGCCACTGTGGCGCCCCCTCCTTGGGAGGTGGCCTGACCGTTATCCCTATTCACACGATGCCCTCTGAATCCATGAAGCATTGTGCGAAGGCCGGATTTGAAACCGTGGTGAATGTGCCCATTCAGCTACAAGACCGCCTGCTGGGCGAAGTCGATTTATTTTTCCACGCCAAAGTGGTGCCCACTGCGGCCGAGCAGTCACTGCTGGTGGCATTGAATAGCCACCTGGCCAGTGCCATGGAAAACCTGCGCTTGCATGCGATGGGACGTGAGGCCGCTATTTCCGGCGAACGCAATTTCTTGGCCCGTGAGCTGCACGACTCCATCGCACAATCCCTCGCATTTATCAAAATCCAGGTGCAATTCATGCGCGACGCTTTGCAGTCTGGCAACGCGCTGGAAATCCAAAGCGTGCTGGAAGAGATCGATACCGGCGTGCGGGAGAGTTACGGCGATGTGCGAGAGCTGTTGATGCACTTTCGCACCCGAGCCAATACCGAAGACATCGAACCCGCACTCGCAACCACCCTGCGCAAGTTTGAGCACCAGACAGGTCTCAAAACGGCACTCACCATGTCCGGGCACGGCATGCCCCTGTCACCCGATCTGCAAATCCAGGTTCTGCACATTGTGCAAGAGGGCTTATCCAATGTGCGCAAGCATGCCCGGGCATCGCAGGTCTGGCTCAATGTACAGCAGCAGCCGGTCTGGCGATTTGAAGTCCGGGACGATGGCATTGGCTTCGAACCCGACAACCACGCGCTCGATGAAACCCATGTCGGATTGCGAATCATGGCGGAGCGCGCGCAACGCATAGGTGCTGCGCTGAACGTCGTCTCCGCGCCCGAACACGGCAGTTCGGTCATACTGACGCTCGCACTGCCGTCCCAAGCCCAAGCCCCCTTCATTCATGACCCACAACACCATCCCCAAACCCATTCGAGTCCTGGTAGTTGATGACCACACCCTGTTTCGCCGGGGGCTGACCTCCTTGCTGTCGCGCAGTGCGGTGGTCACCGTGGTGGGCGACGCCGGGGACGCAGGCGAGGCCCTGCGCCGGGCACAGGAGTTGCAACCCGATCTGATACTTTTGGACAACCACTTGCCGGGAGTCAACGGGGTGGACGCCCTGCCAGCCTTGTTTGAGGCAGCGCCGCAGACCCGGATATTGATGCTGACGGTCAGCGAAGACGAAGATGATTTGGTCGCAGCGCTGCGTGGGGGCGCCTCCGGGTACCTGCTCAAGACCATCGAAGGCGAAGCCCTGATCAGCGCGCTCCAGCGGGCGGTGAGTGGTGAGAGCGTGATCGCACCCGAAATGACCAGCAAACTGGTAGCCGCCTACAAGGGTGCGGCGGCCGGGTCAACTGCACACAGCCAGGTAGTCGCGGCATCCACATCACCTCTGGATACCTTGTCGCCACGCGAGCGCGACATCCTGCGGGCCATCGCGCAAGGGGCAAGCAACAAGGAAATTGGCCGCGAATTCGGCATTGCAGAAACCACCGTCAAAATCCATGTGCAACATATTTTGCGCAAACTCGACGTGAGCTCCCGCGTTCATGCCGCAGTGATTGCAACGGAATGCGGCTTGATCTAAAACAAACTTTATTGCGTTTTCGCAAGCGGTAGTTCTCGAGAACTACCACCAAAGGAAAGCCATAGTTCCAATGCCTTGGAGCTGTGCTCCTTCAGGGGGATTCCACAGAAAGATCCAAAACCCTAAAGTCATCCCACGTTAACAAAGGAGTCAACGGGATGACTAAGAAGGGGCAAGCACTCTCCGTGCTGATTGTCAGCACACTGGCATTTACCGTGTGCTTTATGGTGTGGATGATGTTCGGCGTCATTGGCATTCCGATCAAAAAGTCCCTCGACCTCAACGCTACCGAATTCGGCCTGCTGATGGCCACCCCGGTTCTCACCGGTTCATTGATCCGGGTACCGCTGGGAATCTGGACCGATAAATTCGGCGGACGCATCGTCATGACATCCTAATGGCCTTGACCGTCCCAGCCATCTATTTGATGTCCTACGCAACCGCCTACTGGCACTTTCTGACGATTGGGCTCTTTGTGGGACTGGCTGGTGGCGCATTCTCTGTCGGCACCCCGTACGTCGCACGCTGGTTCCCACGAAACCAGCAAGGTTTTGCCATGGGCGTCTATGGCGCAGGCAACTCAGGCGCTGCCGTCAACAAATTTGTGGCACCCGCCTTGGTCGTTGCCTTTGGCTGGGCCATGGTGCCACAGGTTTACGCGGCCATCATGGCGGTGACCGTGGTGCTGTTCTGGACGTTCAGTCACAGCGATCCGGCCCACTTGGTGCCGAGCAATGTCAAGTTTTTGGACCAACTCAAGGCACTGAAGGACCCGAAAGTGCTGAAGTACTGCCAGTACTACAGCATCGTGTTCGGTGGCTACGTGGCGCTATCCCTGTGGATGGTGCAGTACTACGTGGGCGAATTCGGGTTGGAAATCCGCACCGCCGCATTGCTGGCGGCGTGCTTCTCCCTGCCAGGCGGCGTGCTTCGCGCAGTCGGCGGCTGGATGTCTGACAAATGGGGCGCGCACAGCGTCACGTGGTGGGTGATGTGGGTGAGCTGGATTTGCCTGTTCTTGCTGAGCTACCCCCAGACCGACTTCACCGTCACTACTGTCACCGGACCCAAGACATTCCACGTCGGCCTGAACGTGTACGCCTTCACCGGTTTGTTGTTCATCCTGGGTATCGCTTTCGCCTTCGGCAAGGCCAGCGTCTTCAAATACATCAGCGACGACTACACCGG